>NZ_JANPGM010000081.1:0-22665 GCF_031423935.1 Chamaesiphon sp. VAR_69_metabat_338 | reverse complement strand
GTGGTTGAGCGGGTTGACCCCGATCGATTCGCGCTTGTATCTTCTCGCAGTGGTAAGATCGATGCTAGCTTGCCGTTTTTTAGTCAATCGATCGATCGGTGGTTATTAACCACCGATCGATCTATTGACCCGTTGCGTTTTAATGGCTCAGACTTCTAGACTAGAAGCAGCTAGAGCATTTCGGCAAGCTCTCAACTTAGCACGATCGTGAACACAACTCTCGTGCTGGCGATGACCGCAGATGGCAAGATTGCGGATGTGTCCAAATCGCCACCAACATTCAGCTCGGAGCGGGATTCGGCACACCTAGAAGAACAGATGGCTCTTGCCGATCTGATTTTAGTCGGCAGTGGTACTCTAGCCGACGGCGGGAGTGCGGTTTTAGTCGAACAACCAGAGTTAATTCAAGCGCGAATCGATCGGGGTCAACCCGCTCAACCACCGCAGCTTGTATCTTCTCGCAGTGGTAAGATCGATGCTAGCTTGCCGTTTTTTAGTCAATCGATCGATCGGTGGTTATTAACCACCCAATCGGGAGCAAAAGATTGGCAAAACCGCGACAGTTTTAGTAAAGTTATCGTCTGTGAAACTGCCGATGGTCGGGATATTGACTGGGCAGTGGTTAAAACTAAGTTAGTAGAATTAGGGATCGAACAGCTCTGTTTTTTAGGTGGTTCCGAACTGGCCGCGAGCTTATTTGCCGCTAATTTTATCGATGAATTGTGGCTGACTGTGTGCCCCACGATCTATGGTGGGAGTGCCGCACCTTCGCCGGTATCGGGAGCGGGATTTAGTCCCGATACCGCCCCCAAATTGACACTTCTTAGTGTCGATCGAGTCGAGCAAGAGTTATTCTTACATTATCAGGTTCAGAAATAATCGATCGACTATTTGACTAATTTTCGCTCTCGATCGAGCGTCCCTAAATATTGTTGAAGATAAGGCGAGAACACCTCGTAAATCAGCGTCAATGGCCGACCGTGGTGCCAGAATAAATAGTGTCGTCCCCAAAATGGCCCACTCTCGCCAAACGCTTCCGCCAAGACTGGGGAGTTGCCGTAATAGATACCGCGAACGTCCCGATATAACTCGGTGCGTAATTTCGCCAAACTCGCCCAAATCGGCAGCGATTTATTTTCTAGATACTCATCGACATGGCGCGCCTCCCACCAGGATGTCGCATAAGCCAATCTTTGTCCCGAAGCCGTCCGCAGCCACACCTGCCGCCTTACTCTCGGCCCCGGTACGACCTGTAACGAACTCGGCGCACCATCGGCATCCATCCCAATCGGGGACATATCGAGCACATCGACTTCCGTCGGTTCGCCAGTGAGTAGTTGCAAATGCCGTGTTGGCGAACCGTCGCCGAGTAGTAAGATCTGCCATGCAGGGGGGAGTTGCTGGTGCGGTAATCCAGTTTGAATAACTTCGGCTCCGCCTTGCCAGATCGGATCGAGAGCTTGCCAACCGCTAATGATGGGAGTTGTAGTTCCGTCGTCGATCGCGATCGCCATATCAGTTAATAAATCTTTATAGTATTTGTTACTATCATAGACCGATTGCCGAATCGATTGCGAGTGCGGAAAATCGCCTATAAGTTGGTAGAAATCGCCCCCACCGGACAAGTCGGGATGCATTGTTCGCAGACGATACAACGCGATCGGGTAAAGTTGAGCTTGAAGGTATCGGGTACTAAATTGAGGGCTTCCGTGGGACATACGCCCGTACACAAGCCACAATCGACACAAACATCTTCATCGACATAGATTTCCTTATTGGCGGTCGAAATTTGAATGCCTTGCGATCGCATCCACTCGATCGACGCATCGAGTTCGTCGATATCTCCAGCAAGCTCGACGACTAATTTTCCAATTTGATTGGGGGCGACCTGGGCGCGGATAATATTAGCGGCGATATTAAAATCTTTAGCCAGCCGATAGGCTACCGGCATTTGAATCGCCCGTTTGGGGAAGGTTAGAGTAACCCGTTTTTTCACAATCGGAAAGGGTAAAGATGAATGAGATCGAGCCTCTATTTTAAGCCGTAATCGTAGCAAAGATATTCTTGAAATCGCTAAAAACCGAGGTAGGGGTAATGTCTTGTCTTGCTGTCTTGATTTGCTAAACCCTCGGGAAACCCGAGGAGCGCAAATCGCTAAACCGTCGGGAAACAAAGGCGTGCGCAAGCCGCTGTCTTGTCTCTTTTCCATGGTCGGGGAACCCGACCGGAAAGAGACGCTTCATGAATCACCCCTACCTCGGTTTTTAGCGCAATTTATACAGCAATTTTAGCCGAACGCTCATCATCATAATCATGATTTGCTAACTCTCTACCCTCTTTGAAAATCTGATTTCCCGCCAGTTTTACTAACTAACCGGATATTTTCGATCTGCATCGACTTTTCCAACGCTTTCGCCATGTCGTAAAGCGTCAAAGCCGCGATCGATACCGCCGTCAGAGCCTCCATCTCGACGCCAGTCTTAGCTTCGATCGTTACTGTCGCTTGGATCTCGATTCCTGGCAAATCGCGATCTGGTGTCAATTCAACACTTACCTGGCTCAAGGGGAGGGGATGGCAGAGGGGAATCAGATTGGCCGTTTGCTTGGCCGCCATGATACCAGCAATCCGCGCGGTACCTAAAACATCACCTTTTGGTGCATCACCGGCCAGAATAGCTGCTAGAGTACTCGCTGACATCCGCACGCGACCGGCGGCAACTGCGGTACGTTTGGTGACAGCCTTATCGGCGACATCGACCATCTTGGCTGCGCCGCGATCGTCTAAATGCGTGAGTCGGTCGGTTGATGGCGATTTAATCTGGTCGGGATCTTTTTTTTGCACGATCGAGTTAAAGTATGTTATATTAGGTTGCTGACTAGGGCGAGTAGTTTAGTGGATAGAGCGTCCGGCTACGAACCGGAAGGTCGGGGGTTCGAATCCCTCCTTGCCCACTAATCTAAACTAAAAAGGTTTGAGTATTTGCTCGAACCTTTTTAGTTTTTCGGAGGTTAGGAAAATTAAAAACTTCGCTAGCCTCAACAACCCTGACGATCGGATCGTCAGGGTTGTTGTTTGTTTACTTGGTTTCGGGGTGAGTATCGAGACAAGTCTCCTCGCCCATCTGATTGAGCTTAGCGAGCATTTGATACAACCGACCAAAATCTCGCCGATCGAATTTGAATACCAACCGAGGTAAGTTAGTGGTAACAGTATCCAATTCCTCAGCCAGAGCCTGAGTTTGAATGATTTTGCCACTAACAACCAAGTCCCCAAACTCGCGATTGAGCGCATCGAGATCTCGATCGCATATTGCCACATTCAATCTGATGACGAACAGATCGCCGACATAGCGACTGGAGTGATAGACCTGGTAAAAGTCCCGAATCGTCTCGACTGCTGTCTGCAGATTATCGGTAATTGTATATAAGCTTAGATCGTCCCGTCCAATTAAGCCCGTAGCCGCCAGATGCTTACGCAGATAACTATCCCAGTCTCGCCAATAACTGCCACCAGGTCGATCGATCAGGACTAGTGGCACAGGGCCATAACGTCCGGTCTGACATAGTGTCAGCGTCTCCATCGCCTCATCCTGAGTGCCGAAACCACCGGGAAACAATGCTACCGCGTCACTTTCACGCAAGAAAAATAACTTACGGGTAAAAAAGTACTTAAACTCGATCGATTTAGGATCGCCAGAGATATATTTATTCGCGCCTTGTTCGTAGGGGAGTTGAATATTCAAACCAAACGACTGCTCCATGCCCGCACCAGCATTCGCAGCGGCCATAATTCCCCCACCGCCGCCAGTAATTGCCATAAAGCCCTGCTGGGTAATCGCCCGCGCAAACTCCTCGGCCATCAGATATTCTGGAGCCGTCTCTGGCGTGCGAGCAGAACCAAAGATCGCGACTTTGCGAGTATGCCGATAGGGAGAAAATACCTCAAAAGCCCGCTCCATGTCGCGGACAGACGCATTGAGAATCTTCCAGTCCAATCTGTCAATGTCGGACTCAGATAGCCGCAAAATCGTTTCTAAGGTACGCTGAATCAACTCACCATTCTTTATCTCTGGTAAGCGATCGATCGCCTTGAAGAGGTCATTTTTGAGGTTAGCTAGCTCATCCATAGGTTAGTTCGAGATGATACGGTTCGCGCTCGTTTGTCTTCGATCTTTACTTTACTTATTTCCCATGCCAATTGAAAAGCGTCTTTAGCTAGATTTAGCTAAAGACGCTTTTCAAGCGTACAAGAATATCGACCGAGCAGACTATTCTTGAAATTTGGACTAAATCGAGTGAATTTGCCGACTTTAGCTAATTACGCCAGACATAAAAAATCTAGATCGATCGTTCGATCTTGAGCCATGTCAGTTAAGTAACTAGAAAGTCTACTAAGATTGATGTAGATCGCAATGAAATCCGATCGCTCTGCAATTCACCGGCTCGATCGTCATCTAAAGATACTTCTCCACTGTATTAGAAAGAGTTGCTTTCGGTACCGCGCCAACTACAGTATCGACTTTTTGACCGCCCTTAAAAATCATTAGTGTCGGAATGCTCCGAATCCCGTACTGGCTAGCCACATTGGGATTGTTGTCAGTATTGAGCTTGTAGACTTTAATTTTGCCTTCATATTGAGCGGCAATTTCATCAACTACCGGCCCAACCATCCTGCAAGGGCCGCACCAGGGTGCCCAAAAATCTACTAATACTGGAATTTCACTATCCAGAACATCCTCTTTAAAAGAACCGTCTGTAACTTCTACTGCTGACGACATGGCTCCAATCCTTCTTACCTTAAAGTTTGCTCGGTTTGTCTGCAATTTTACCATAGGAATTAGGGTGTAGAGGGTAGCGGGTAGGGGTTAGGGAAATAATTCGTAATTAACGAAGGTAAAAGTAGCTCAGAGACGCTAAATTTACCTTCGCCAATTACTCCCGATTTGCTGTTCTCTATCTTGATTCGCTGCTTGACCCAAAGCCATGGGTCGGGAACCTCCGCGTGATTTGGGTCGCTGTCTTGTCGCACACAAACGGGAGGGAACCTCCCGTTCGATGCGCCGCTGTTTGGTGCGCTAAACCTGGAGGAAACCTCCAGGTTTAGCGCATCCGCAAACCGTCGGGAAACAACGGCGTGCGCGAATCGCTAACCCCCAAACCCTAACTCCTAACCTCTAACCCCTAATTACCTAATTAGTAGGTTTCAACGTGCCAACGACCAGCACGTTTCATTTGCGAACGGTACTCCGCCCATTTGACATCGGACTTGATCGCCGCAGTGGTCAGAGCAGCGTCGATACCAGTTTCCATACCTTTGAGTCCGCAGATATAGACGTGGGTTTTTTCTTGCTGAATCAACGACCAGAGTTCGTCAGCGTTCTCAGCGATCCGATCTTGGATGTACATTTTGCCACCCTCGGCGTTCTTCTGTTCGCGACTGATTGCATAAGAGAGCTTGAAGTTGTCAGGATATTTGTGCTGAATTTCTTCAAGTTCGCCTTTGTACAGCACGTTGGGGGTAGTGGCAACGCCAAATACCAGCCAAGCTAGACCACGGAATTGGTAGTCGGGATTGGCATGACGTTCGTTGTCTTTGAACATCCGCCATAAGTAGGCGCGGAATGGGGCGATACCCGTGCCGGTAGCCATCATAATGACGTTGGCTTCGGGATCTTCAGGCAAGAGCATCTCTTTACCAGTGGGGCCAGTGATTTGGACGTCATCACCAGGCTTGAGATTGCACAGGAAGGTCGAACATACGCCTTCTACTTCCTTGCCAGTTTTCTCGTCTTTATACTCTAGTTTGCGAACGCACAGGGAGACAGTTTTTTCATCGACATCATCGCCGTGACGAGTGCTCGCGATCGAGTACAGGCGAATTTTATTTGGTTTGCCTTTATTATCTTTACCTGGTGGGATAATGCCGATACTTTGGCCTTCAAAGTATCGCAAGTCGCCAGCCGAGATATCAAATTTGACGTGTTGCACCATCCCAATACCACCTTCACCTAGCAATCCATCGTTGGAAACACATTTTCCAACAAATGGAGCGTTTGGACGGTAAATATTTACCGGCACGTCAGCATGCTTTTTAGGAGCTGCTGCGGCTGCCGTAGCGGGTTGAGCTGCTGCTTCTGTTGGTGCTGGGTGGCTACTTTCGACTGAAGTTTGGGACTCTACTGAAGTTTGGGACTCTGATGTAGTTGCGCAAAAAGGACGAATACTCAGAATTTTGCCGCCCATATTAGCAATGCGGCGCATTTCCTGATTCATCCGCTGATAAGGGACTGTAATAAACAAGCTACCACTACGGCGAACTTTGCTATTAGTGCTATCTGAAGATTGACTGTCACGCAGCCCAATGACTTCATAAACAAACAAGCGACTATTAGCTACTGAGTTACCAGCATTACCGACCAGACTTAGATTGTACATTGCTATTTTATATCTCCGAAACCCCAAATAATAGGTGTCATTATAACTTTACTTACTTCAGATATCACCCGTTGCGACCTTCTTTGATGAGAACAGTGGCGGGAATATCTCCTCGTCTTACAACCAGGATGCAGATAGCTTGCACGATCTAGACATATTCCAGCCAGAATACCGTAGCTCCGTCCCATTACACAAGAGTGCATGGCTCGATCGTCAAGATTTTTAATTCTTGAGGGTACCACTCAGCTGCACTGGCGATCTCGCTTCTAGTGCAGCTGGGAGATCGATCCCCACCGATCTCGATCTGTACCCGATCGAGCTATAATGTTGTCTGGGTACAGTTTTACATCACCAACGTACACGATTTGACTGAGCTGGTAATAATTACCCGATACGGTAGCTATCGTTATAAAGTGTAATCGGGCACACAATTTTATACCTTGCCGATCGCGCTCATCGCCCGATTAGAGCGATAATAATTGCACCAGTATCGATCGAGATCATTTTTTTGGCTGGCATTGCTGCGCGCCCGAAATTTGGTTCATATCTAGTTCAATCAGAATGACGGATTGAGGTAAAATTTTATTTCAAAGCAATTAAGACTAGATACTTAACAAAAAAATTAGATATAACGAGGATAGCTATGAGCAGTAAGGTGGATCGTGTGGTGATAATTGGCGTTGCTGGAGATTCCGGCTGCGGTAAGTCAACGTTTTTACAACGGATTATCGACTTGTTTGGGGAAGGTTTTGTTACGGTAATCTGTTTGGATGACTACCACAGTCTCGATCGCTACCAGCGGAAAGAGCAAAAAGTGACGGCACTCGATCCGCGTGCGAATAATTTTGACTTGATGTACGAGCAAATTAAAGCTCTCAAGAGCGGTCAGACCATTGACAAACCGATTTACAACCATGAGACAGGTTTGATCGACCCAGCCGAGAAAATCGAACCCAATCATGTGGTCGTGATCGAGGGCTTACATCCGCTCTACGATGAGAGAGTGCGCAGTTTGATCGATTTTAGCGTTTATCTCGATATCACTGATGATGTCAAGATTGCTTGGAAAATTCAAAGAGACATGGCCGAACGCGGTCACAGCTATGATGATGTTCTAGCTGCGATCGAATCCCGTCGTCCCGATTTTGAGGCATACATCGAGCCACAACGCGGCCATGCTGATGTCGTGATTCAAGTGTTGCCCACCAAGCTCATCGACGACAAAGAAAGCAAGCTCTTGCGCGTCCGCTTGATGCAACGCGAAGGCATCCCTGAATTTGAACCCGTCTACCTGTTTGATGAAGGTTCGACAATCGATTGGCGGCCTTGCGGACGTAAACTTACTTGTGACTACCCAGGCATCAAGATGTTCTACGGCCCCGATCTCTACTACGGACACCCCGTCTCGGTACTCGAACTCGACGGTCAGTTGGGCAATCTCGAACAAGTTAGCTATATCGAAAGCCACCTGAGCAATATTTCTACCAAGCACAAAGGCGAAATGACCAGCCTCCTGCTCCAACACCGCGAGTATCCCGGTTCCAATAATGGTACTGGTTTATTCCAAGTGATGGTCGGTCTGAAAATGAGAGCGACTTACGAGCGGTTAACTGCTAAAGAAACCAAAATAGCAGCCAAAGTTTAATTGATTCAATCGATCGAGTTAGTTAGATAAAAAAGATAGGGTAGTATAAAACTGCCCTATCTTTTTTGATTATGGCAGTTTCGATCGATCTCCAGAATATTAATCTATGCTCTGAGATTTAGATCTTGTTAAAATAGAATCTATTAGTTTGCTATTGCCAAAAAATGTATAAAACCTCCCCATTCAGTGCATGGCTGACGATCCATCGCGCAGGGAAACCCAAGCAGATTATTCATTGATTTAATTCTCCGTCCTTTAGGGAGAGGTAATTATCAATTATCAATTATCAATTATCAATTATTAATTATTAAACATGCTCGCCACCACCAAAAAACTCACTAAGGCAGAATTTTGGTCGTTAGCCGATGCTAGCGATCTCACTTACGAATTAATTGACGGCATCGCAGTACCTAAAATGTCCCCTAAATATTTCCACGCTCGATCTGCCCGTCGCCTCCTGAATATTCTAGAACCGTGGGCTATAGATCGGGGTCGTGCTGAGATGGAGTGGGCGTTTGAATTAAGCGATCGCTTCACACCCGTACCGGATTTGCTCTATGTTTCTTTCGCTCGATTGGCAGAAAGTTGGAATGAAAATACGGCGTGCCCCGTCCCACCCGAACTGGCAATTGAGATTATTTCATCAGGGCAAACTTTCGGGCAAATGACTCAAAAAGCTGGTGATTATTTAACTGGGGGTGTCTTGCAAGTGTGGGTAGTAGATCCTGAAGCTAAGAGCGTGACGGTGTTTTATCCCGATCGCGCGCCGATAACTTATATGAATGATACTGTCATTACTGACGAGTTATTTCCAGGCTTATCAGTAGTAGTCGATCGATTATTTTAAGCTCTAATTTTCTGCGACTATTGTTTAGGTGATTAACAGATCGGAGTACTATCTTCAAAATCGATCCCACGTTCACAACAGCCATTCTGAAGCGCGATCGCCTAGATCTAGTAAAATACTGACAGCCTTTCCCAATCGCGGTCTTTCGGTGGTTTTTTCGATAAACTTTTGAATTTGTTCGACACTACCCATCGCGGCTAAATACGAACCAACTGTATCTAGATGTGCGAGATAGTCTACTTCTGATAATGGGAAAGAAGCTTGCTCTTGATATTTCCACATCACTTGTAAATAGATTTTGGTGGGAGTTTTCTTCATCTGGACATCATATGAATAGCCCCATTTGGCGATGATGATTTCTCTGAGTTCTTGTCCGGTCATTTAGGGGATAGTGAATAGTGGATAGTGGATGGTTATGCTTTGTCGATCTTATGAATAGTTACGATCGATTACCAAACTTATAATATTTTCAATTCGCCGGTGTTGCCGTCTAAAATAGCCGCAACGCCTACGGGCAGAGCTGCATTGCCGCCGTCGTGTCCGAAGGGGAGATTGGCGACAACTGGGATTTGGAGATCGGTGAGTCGATCGCGTAGCACTTCTTCTACTGTAAAGCTAGAACCTGCTTCTGGGGGGTCGCATTGGCTGAATCTACCGATCGCAATTCCGGCGAGCTGTGAGAGTACGCCAGTGAGTCGCCAATGAGTGAGTAAGCGATCGATCCGATAGGGGGCTTCGGTGACATCTTCGATCGCTAAAATTGCGCCAGCGAGATGTGGTTGATATGGGGTGCCCAGGAGATGAGTAGCGACAGTCAGATTGCAAGGAAATAGTCGCCCAGTCGCGACATTGCCCACCCAGCTATCGCCCTGTAATGGGGGCAAGGGTTGTCCGGTGAGTAGCCCGAAGAGACGATCTCGCGACCACTCCGGTTCGTCTGCTAGAGTGGTTACTAATGGCCCGTGGATGCCCGCAATACCTTGGTGAGTAAGACTCCACAATAGAGCCGTAATATCGGAAAAACCAAGCAGCCATTTGGGTCGATCGATTTTCTGCCACTGCCAATCTTCCAATAATCGCATTCCGCCATAACCGCCCCGCGCGCACAAAATTGCCCGACAGTCTGGATCTGCCCATGCCTGTGCCAATTGACTGCGCCGCGTCGCGTCTGTACCGGCTAGGTAGCCCCAAGCTTGAGTGACTTCTGTCGCTACTTCCACCCGATAACCCCGCTCGCGCCAAATTTCGATACCGCGATCGAATGCCGCGCGATCGCGCAACCGCCCACTCGGAGCGATAACCCTCAGCAAATCTCCACTTTTGAGCGGCAAAGGTGTGTGACAAGGTTCGAGCATGGGTTTTACGCGCTATACGGATGTTGACTAATGTGCAGATAGTGACAGGCGATGACCTTTGGCAAATCTCCACTTTTTAAGGATAAAGATGTTTGAAAAGGTGCAATCTTGGGTATTTATAAGATATGCGAATTGATTTTTACCAATGTCCAGGTATTAGTAAGCGATCGCAGGTTAAAATTTGGATTGAAGACATTTCATCTTGTCATCCCGATCTCAAACATCGCCACTATGACACCGCCATCTAGCAGTGTCAAGCGATCGAGATTAACCGATTGTTTCATTAAATTACCACCTCAAGCAGTAAGCCTGACTTGTCACGATCGCGCCAACTATCGGCTGACTGGAGCAACCCCAACCCCATGACCAACCAACTAGCGGCCAAAATCGTCTGCCAAAATCCTGAATGTCAGGCTCCGAACCCCGTGAGTCACAATTTTTGCGCTCATTGTCGGACGGCTATCCCCAAAGTTTATTTATGGGCGGTAGGGGAAGATGCACTGAGCCTGAAGATCGGTCAGATGTTGGCGAACAATCGCTATCTCGTCGTGAATAATCGGGTGTTGCTCGATACCAAACCAGGCTGGCAACCAGAAATCGATAAAGTTCCCGAATATATTACGCCTTATTTGCGGCTGATCGGGCACCGGCCTCACGTTCCAGAGGTATATGGATCGATTCCGCTCAATCGATCGGGACGTCGCACTACGACACTGTGGTTGTTAGAAAATGCCCCAATTTATAGCGAAGGTTTGGGCGCAGCATTTGCAGGGCGAGTCATGCCAGAGATCGGTGAAAGCTGGAAAACTGTCGGTTCGATGCGCCAACTCAATTGGCTGTGGCAAATCGCCAATTTGTGGGATGCGATGCAGGTGGAAGGCGTGAATCGCACGCTCTTGCACCCAGAGTTGTTGCGAGTTGAAGGGGGCTTATTACGCGTCATCGAATTCATGCCCAATGGCGATACGCCACCGAAATTAGCCGAGTTGGGTAAAATCTGGAAGCTCTGGCAAAAACAGGCGCGGATGGGAATTGCCCAAACCTTGGAAAAATTGTGCGATCGCCTGATCAAAGAAGACATTACTACTGCCACCCAAGCGATCGCCATCCTGGATGAAGCGTTGCGGACTGTTGGCCAAAAACAATTTCTCAACTGTAACTACATTACCCAAACCCATACTGGCCCGACGCGGGAACAGAATGAAGATGCTTGCTACCCATCCGGCGGCAGCCTCTTTCAAAATACTGGCTACGATCTGAGTCTGGCGATCGTCTGTGATGGCGTTGGCGGACACCAAGGCGGCGAAGTTGCCTCTAGTCTGGCGATCGATACAATCCATCGCCGGATCGAAAGCGTCCTCGACAAACCCGAAAATCGCTATCCCGATAGCATTGCAATCCAAATCGAAACTTCTACTTGTGTCGCCAACGACCAGATTAGTCTCCGCAATGACAGCGAAAATCGTCAGGAACGCGAGCGGATGGGGACGACGATGGTGATGAGCCTGATCTACGGTCACGAGGCTTACTTTGCCCATATCGGCGATAGTCGCCTCTATCGGATTACGCGCACTGGCTGCCATCAGATGACACTAGACGACGATCTAGCTACCAGAGAAGTGCGTCTGAGCGGCATCGTCTACCGCGAAGCATTGGGGATCGCTAGCTCGGGTTCGTTATTTCAAGCATTGGGGATGAACTCTTCGACGTCACTCCATCCAAATATTCGCCGGACGATCGTCGATGAAGAATGTATTTTCTTATTATGTTCTGACGGTGTGAGCGATCGCGATCGGGTCGATCAATACTGGCAAACCGAAATTCTGCCAGTACTGGAAGGCAAAGTCGATCTGGCAACTGCCTGTCAGCGGACGATCAATATGGCCAATACCCACAACGGGCACGATAATGCCACCGTTGCCCTCGTCCATTGTCAAGTCAAGCAACCAGTGGAAGCTGGACAAAGCACCGCGCTCCAGGATTTCCCGACCGATCCGAACAGTTTTGTCCAATCCGATACCCTGTTGCTAAGTAGTCCCGAAACCAGCCGCGAAGACAGCAATCTTCAGCAGAGTCGTGCTGACAAAGATGCGACAGCTTCTGCACCTAAAAAACCAATTCTGTTGGGTGCGATCGGTTTGGTGTTACTTGTCGCGATCGCTGGCGGTGGCTGGTTAGTATCTAAAGGTGGTTCTAATTCTACACCGACGATCGCGCCATCCAATCCACCCGTAGAGGCTCCTGATGAGACGCCACCATCGCCACCACAGTAGATGCTTTGATGCCTAAGTCAATAAATTAATAACGGAGGGGTTCGACTGAACCCCTCCGTTAGATTAAATAACCGACTCGATCGAGTCTGTGCGGTACGGCTTAGACTTTCAACAAATCTCCACCTTCGACAACTTTTGCCGAGATAATTTTATCGTTGGCTTTGAGTTGTCCGAGGACTTCCTGTCCTGAAGTAACATAACCAAAGACGGTGTAACGTCCGTCGAGAAGGTTACGTCCGGCGGGTGTCAATTCTGGCTCGAATAGAAAGAAGAAAAATTGGGAAGAACCACCATTAGGGTCGGTTTCGGGGCGCGCCATTGCTAGCGCACCATAAGAAGAGAATGGCAACACGGGTTCTTCGCGGAAGCGTCCGGCATCTTCCATCGTAATGCCGTACATTGGCTCTTTATCGCCTTTGACCATTACTTCTAGCGGTACGGCGCGATATTTTTTGGTTTTGGGATCGATGAAGCCGACTTCATCACCTGGCGGATCGCCAATTTGGAGCACATAGTCGTTTTCGGCGCGGGTGAAAGCAAGATCGTTATAAAATCCGCGATTGACGAGATCGACAAAGTTACCTGCCGTTACGGGCGCATTATAGCCATCGACAGTTAGGTTGATGTCGCCTTTGGTAGTTTTCAGGGCGATCGTCGCACGACCTTGAAGTTGTGGTAAATTGCTGTATTCTGCTGGCACTGTATAAGGAAAACCAGTTACCATCGCCGCTTCAAGCGTCCCAATTTTAGCTAATGCCTTGGCGCGTTCGGCTTGGACTTGGGGCTTATCCTTGGCTTCGGTTGCTAGTGCCAATGCCTCGACATCGGCTTGAATCTCAGTCAGCAGGGTTTGGGCTTGCGCTTGTTTGGCTTCGGGAATGCTTTTGAGGATATCGGCTTGCTTGTTTTTGACTACTACCGCCGCTTTCTTGACATCGCTATTAATCGTACTCCACTGCTTGCCACGCAAATGATTGGAAATATCTTCCAAACTGTTTTGGAGATCCCGCACTGGTTTGTTGTCGATCGGCAGTGCGTAGCGCAAAATTGCCTGTCCGTCGGTAATAGCATTACCCGATGGTAGTAGTGTTGCGGCACTGAGTCCCGCTGAAAGGGTCAGCAGTAGCACCGCGACTACTCCAGTCTGGAGTAAGTGCCGCCAGCGACGGAGTATAGAACCTTCGGTCGTTTGCATTTGTAAAAATATTAATATAATCCTTCCTTTATCTTGCCACATCCCTGTCATCGTCAGATCTGGGATTTTAGCTGAAGATCGAGTCTGGTATTTGCGATCGGCAATTTACCCATCAGTGGGTACCTCTGGGATGAACGTGCCAATTATCGCCAGGATAAAGAGGATTCCGCCGACAACAACCCCCACTATATTCCAAGCTGAAAAGTGACTATTTGGGTTATGAGCTGGTGCAACGCTCGTATTTAGGCGATTGACTGTCTGTTGAACCAGCAGCAGTACTAATGGCGATAAACAGACGACTAACCAATATGGATCTGGCAACCGAACGCTGATTCTCAATGCAATCCAGGCAACTGCCAGTAGCAGTGGATTATAGGTAGCTGTAATACTTTTCTGACTAGCTGTGTGATGAATTTCTTTGAACAAAGAATAGCAAAACAAGACAGGGAAGACAGCTCTCCAAAAAGGCTGCATCGGTCGCTGGGTTCGCAACTTGACTAACTGCCAATTCTTGTAGAACCAAAATGCTTCATAGAATCCAAAAGTCACTGTGGACATTACTACTAATTTGAGTGGTGATACCGGAAAAAATAATGGTTCTGGCTGTTCTTGCATAGGTGTTATCGGCGATTAAAGTTTGCCTCAATGTGTGGAGATCGGCAGAGTAATTATTAGTAATACAGTGCAAGTACTGAATTTTCCCCGCTGGCACACAAATCTTTAAACAGCCGTTACCTTACATGACGATCGACGCTGCCTAAGCTACTACGTGGCACCTCTAACACTCGCGTCTAAATCCTTAAATAACCGTTCATTGGACGTTACGATCCACGATCGAGAGTCGATAGCCGATGCGGTGTCGAGTCAATAGTGGAATATTGCCACTAAGAACTAGCTAGACTGCACCTTTGACACTCGCGTACAAATCCTTAAATAACCGTTGTTGGACGTTGTGATCCACGATCGGGAGGGGATAGCCGATTTGATGGCGGGTGAGGGGCAAAATATCACCACTGAGAATCAGCTTGGTAGCTACCGATTTTAATTCCGGTACCCACTTGCGGATATATTCGGCCTCCGGGTCGAATTTTTTGGCTTGGGTATAGGGGTTGAAAATCCGTAACGGTTTGGGATCCATGCCGCTGGACGCGCTCCATTGCCAGCCGCCATTATTGGCAGATAAGTCGCCGTCGATCAGGTGTTGCATGAAGTATTTCTCACCCCATTGCCAGTTAATAATCAAATCCTTGGTGAGGAAACTCGCAACGATCATCCGGCAGCGATTATGCATCCAGCCGAGTTGGTTGAGTTGGCGCATCGCGGCATCGACGATCGGATAGCCCGTTTTGCCCTCACACCACGCTTGAAACTGAGCTGCGTCGTTTTTCCAGGGGAAGTGCTTGAAGGGTTCGCGGTAAGCCCCCTGAGCGAGGCTGGGGAAATGATACATGGCTTGCTGATAAAATTCGCGCCATGCGAGTTCTTGTTGCCAGGTGGTAATGCCCGCACGGGCTTCATCGCTCCTTGCCTCAGCCATCGCCGCTGTAGTTGCCGCCCACACAGTGCGAATGCCGATCGATCCAAATTTCATCGCCGCGCTCAATCCCGAAGTGCCCGCAATTGCAGGATAATTCCGCTGTTCGTCGTATTCACCGATCGATCGCTGGCAAAATGTGGCTAGCTCGCTTTCGGCAGCACGGGTACCTGGCTCTAATTTGAGGGGATTGTCCCAACTAAACCCTAATTCTTTGGCAGTCGGGAGATCGATCGTCGGGACTTGCGCCAGAGCTTGAAGTTCGGCAGCCGTTAATTCGCTTTTGGGCAGATTAACTGTTACGGGTGCTGGTTTCGATCGACTGCTCCAGTTGCGCCAGAAAGGGGTATAGACTGTGTACGGTTGTCGCTCGCCAGTTCTAATCTCGGTAGGATCGTGCAGGAGCCGATCCCAATAAGTATGGACTGCGATCTGGTGTTGTTTTAAAGCTGTAGCTGTCCACTCGTCGCGAGCTTGCGAGTAAGGTTCGACATCGAGATGCCAGTATACGGCTGTGGCATGGAGCGCACTGGCAAGTTGAGGAATTTTTTCGACGGGATTGCCTTCGATAAATAAGAGTTGACTCCCCGCTTGGCGATAATCTTCAGCTAAAGACTGAAGGCAGCCGACGAGGTAAGCAACTCTGGCAGGAGCAACACCATCACTAGAGAGAATTGCTCGATCGAAACAAAAGACGCCGATAACTCTGGCATCAGTCGCACTAGCTTGAGCCAAACCAATACTATCGGAGTTGCGAAGATCGTTGCGATGCCAAAATAGCACTAGATTTGACATGTAAATTAGCGATGTAGGGACGAGGTTTTGGGGCGATCGCAATAGAAGTTTTCAATTTACGCTCGCGGTAATCGATCGATTTACTCATGGCGTAACTATAGCAATCCCTATCGATTCAAAAAACAAAGGGCGGGCATTACGCACCACCCTTATCAATTAAAACAGTTGTTATCGATCGAAGGCAAGCTGCTGCTATTTCATCGAATTCGCTAGCGAACCAATGAGGGAATTAACACCAGCCGTCGAAATGTTGCCAAATGTTTTGGGTACACTTTGGGCTAAAGCACCGAAAGCGACATTCAATAATTTTGCTGGTTCGAGTTCGCCTTTAACTAAGTTCCACAATTGCTGTACTTCAGATAGATGCAAACGATTATCTTCGGTTAGTGCCATGATAATTTGATTGCGTAGCGATCGACCTTCCTCAGATAACAGAAACTGAAGTCCTAATTGAGCGGTGGGTAACAGATCGAAATTGCGATCGCTACGGGCGATGCCGATCATATTTTCCAACCGTTGCCACTGTAACTTACCATCTTTGATGATTACTTCAATTAACCGCCGCCGCATTTCAGGCGTCTCACTATTAAGCAATCGTTGCGCGACATAAGGATAGCCAATTTCCACAATCTTGAAATCTGGATTGAGGCTCAGTGCTACCCCTTCTTGAGTAACGAGCGATCGAATGATCAGTGAAAATTGAGCGGGAATCCGGAAAGGGTATTCAAACATCAGTCCCGAAAATTCATCGGTGACAGTTTTGAAGTTAAAGTTGCTAACGCTTTCGCCCATAGCGTTGCCCAGTACTTTTTCGAGAGCTGGAATAATGGGGGAAATATCGATGTCGGGAGTTAAAAATCCCAGGTTAACGAAATCATCTGTTAGAGATATGTAATCCTTATTGATTAAATGAACGACCGATCCGGCAATCGTTTCTTTAGTATGTTGGGTGAGTTGATCCATCATCCCAAAATCAATAAACGCCATGCGTCCGTCAGCCATCGCAAATAAGTTGCCAGGATGGGGATCTGCGTGAAAAAATCCAAATTCTAATAGCTGTCTCATTCCAGAAGTTACACCAGCCTTAATCAGCAGATCTCGATCGAGTCCAGCTTTTCTGATGCCTTCTAGATCCGTGAGCTTGATCCCATCGATCCACTCTAATGTCAGGACGGTTTGACTGGTATATCGCCAGTAAATTAATGGCACCTTTACAGTCGGATCGTCATGAAAATTCGCGGCAAACTTTTCAGCGTTCCGCCCTTCGTTTTGATAGTCGATTTCTTCAAATAACTTCGTGCCAAACTCATCAACGACGATGGTTAGATTGTCACCCAAGTTTAAAGGTAAGAATGGTTTGATCCAAGTCGCTGCCCATCTTAATAAATATAAGTCACAGGTGATAATTGGCAATAGATTAGGCCGTTGCACTTTGACGGCAACTTCTTCACCACTATACAATTTAGCTTTGTAGACTTGACCTAGACTTGCCGCTGCTACCGGACGCGGTGAAATTTCCTTATATAATTCTTCGACCGATCGCTTGAGCTGAGTTTCGATAATTTGCATTGCCAACTCATTATCGAAAGCGGGGAGTTGATCTTGCAGTTTAATCAACTCATCTAAATAATCTTGTCTGACCAAATCCGGTCGCGTGGAGAGTGATTGCCCGACTTTAATGTATGTCGGCCCTAATTGTGTTAGAATCTCACGCAATTGCTCGGCGCGTTGATATTTGTTAGCTTCGGTGTTACCTACCGATCGATCGAGTAACACACCAATCAGGAAACCCGCAAACAACCAAACTACAGTTAGTGCCCGCCATACCACCAACCACGGACGTCGATTATAATAACTAGCAATGACTCGGGGATCGTAACGCCGCAGTTGGGCAAGTTGTTGCTGACTCACGTTTTGAAGCTGCCTCTTAAAAATGCTTAAATAGTCTGTATTAAGATTATTATTGACCGATAAAGTTAACTTTCGTTACACTATTCCCTAATATCTTAACTTTTTGGTCTGGGAAGATAAATTCTCCTTAATATTAGTATACAAAGATCTCGATCCAGTCCGGCTGGAGCAATAACCGAACAGTTAGCCATCGATCCCCAATTCGAAGATCGCTCCCCGACCGTGCAAAAATTACTCATTACTGGTGCTAGTGGCTTTTTGGGCTGGAATCTCTGTCAGGTATCACGATCGCAATGGGAAACTCACGGACTGTACCACCAACACGCGATCGAGATTCCTGACGTCCGGCTACATCAAGTCGATCTGACAGATCGCGAGCTACTTGCAGCGACGATCGATCGTTTAGCTCCAGATGCGATCGTTCATACGGCGGCGGCATCGAATCCGAACTTCTGTCAGCAGCAACCACAGTTGTCTCGCCAAATTAATCTAACAGCATCGCAAACACTGGCCGAGATCTGTGCCGCTGCCCAAATTCCGCTGGTGTTTACATCTACCGATTTAGTCTTCGATGGCACCCAGGCACCTTACCTAGAGGCAGATCCAGTCGCACCGATTAATATCTACGGCGAGCAAAAAGTAGCTGCCGAACGCGCGATTTTAGCGACATGCGATCGAGCGGTGATTTGCCGAATGCCCTTGATGTTTGGCAATGTCCCACCGACAGCGACTAGCTTTATCCAACCCTGGATTGCGGCATTAACTGAAGGTCAAAAATTACAGTTATTTGTCGATGAATTTCGGACGCCGGTGAGCGGGACAACTGCTGCCAAAGGTTTGCTCCTGGCATTAGTCGCACCGCCAGGAATTCTCCATCTCGGCGGTAGCGAACGGATTTCGCGCTATGAGTTTGGGCTGCTGATGGCAGAGGTGTTTGGGTTAGATCGATCGTTACTATCGCCGATCTCGCAAAAAGATTTAGCGATGGCGGCTCCGCGTGCGGCGGATGTGTCGCTCGATAATACTAAAGCGATCGAATTAGGTTACGTTCTGCCCTCATTACGGGAAGAGTTAGTCTCGATCCTCGCAGCTCAAACACGATCCATATCCTGAAGATCTAATTAACCCAAGTTGCTACCCATAGAATGCCTGCAACACAAGCAGCGGTTTCTAACCGCTGAGGTTATCGGTAGCAACTTGGGTTAATTCTCAATTAATCGCCGCTAATATGAACGACTAACTCGCGATTGTAGCGATGTTGCCGGTGCTCCCACAGATAAATTCCTTGCCAAGTACCAAGTACCAACTTCCCTCGCATAATCGGAATTTGTTCGGAAGTATGCGTCAGTGCGGTGCGAATGTGTGCTGGCATATCATCGGCACCTTCGGCGGAATGGATATATTTGCCTGATTCGGGCACTAACTTTGCCAAGAAGTTTGCCAGATCGATGAGCACATCAGGATCGGCATTTTCTTGAATGACTAAACTCGCCGAAGTGTGACGTAAAAATAGCGTACACAGCCCAGTCGTAATGCTTGAGGCAGCGACGATGCTCTCGATTTGGGAGGTGACATTCACAAAAGATTTCGGGGTGCTGGGCACCGTCAGCACTTTTTGATAATGAGTCATGATTTGAATCGATCGACGATAGTATGCAAGTAGGCGGAGTTAAATGAAGGAAAATAAATATGTAGGTTGGGTTGAGCATAGCGAAACCCAACACACGCAACGATCTACCCAACCTACAGATTTATTTGGGATTTTCGCTGGTGGATAAATCAGCCCTGCTTAGAGGATGTTTGGAAAGTCCAATTGCTACGTTTCGAGTGGGTAAATCCCCCTAAATCCCCCTTAAAAAGGGGGACTTTAATCCGGTTCCCCCCTTTTTAAGGGGGGTTAGGGGGGATTCTCTAGGGTTTGCAAGTGTTATCTTATACTTTCCAAACATCCTCTTACAAAGACCAGCTTAAATAACTCTAACTCCCTAAAATCGACTTCAAGGCTGGTTCGAGCTTGGCATACTGAAATTCATAGCCTTGGGATAAAGTCTGGGTTGGGACTACCTGCTGTCCTTCTAATACGACGATCGCGCCCTCTCCGAGTAGAGCTTCAAGCGCAAAATTAGGCACTGGCAGCCAAGAGGGACGATTCATTACAGTGCCTAAAATCTGGGAGAAGTCGGTCATCGTGACGGGATTGGGGGCAGTAACATTATAGACGCCCTGCATTTGCGCATCGGTAATGGCTTGAATTATCAACTTGACGACATCATCGCGGTGTACCCAGGAAAACCACTGCTTGCCGCTGCCGATCGGCCCACCGACAAAAGCACTAAACGGTGCTAACATCTTGCCCAGTACGCCACCATTTTCGCCAAGGACGATGCCCAAGCGGAGGATGACTAAACGGGTGCCAGTAGCGGTAACGGCTTGCGCGGCTGTCTCCCAAGCCGTACAAACTTCCGCCAAAAAATCTTTGCCAGCGGGACTTTGTTCGTCAAACTTGCTAGTTTCGCTGGTGCCATAGTAGCCGATCGCCGAGGCATTAATGAGGACAGCAGGTTTGACACTAGCAGCGGCAATGGCTTCGACAATTTTTTGAGTACCGAGTTGCCGACTGTCGAGGATCGTCCGCTTGTGGGCTGGCGTCCAGCGTTTTTCAGCGATCGGTTCGCCCGCTAAATTCACTACGGCATCGCAGCCAGAGATCGCATTCTGCCACTCGCCGGATTTGAGCGGCTCGTAGCCGACTACTTGCGCTCGCCCAAAGCGGTTGCTGGCTTGTTGGGGACTCCGAGTGAAAATAACTACTTCGTGTCCTTGCGCTTGGAGTTGTTCGACTAACCGACTGCCCACAAATCCAGTAGCTCCCGCGATCGCAATCTTCATACCGTACTTACATTAATACTTACTCCTTTTGATTCTCGCACTTATAGCTAAGATTTTCTACTGCACTCGACAAGCAATAATGCCATTGGATTGTGACGCTTGAAAGCCCGTGAGTACAGCTCTAGCACGTTCTTCGGGCGTACCGTGATGCTGACGGTTGTTAAATTCATAGTCGCCGACCCGATAGGCGATCGCTGCGATTTCCTCGATATCATTGTTATCGAAGGTGACATTGGGCATGGCACCCATATAATAACCAGCCAGACAATCAGCTTGCAGCTCGATGGCCGTAATCGTATCCGGTCTAAATCCGCCGATCGTCTGAGCGGCATGGGCATACTCATGGGCGAGAATATAAGCTAGAGCTGAATCCCCATATTGGTAAGCCATCCGAATATGTTGGGTCGTAATGTACACCGTATTGTTACGGGTACAATACAAGCTGCCAGAGACGCGTCCGCAAGGGCTAGACACGCCATTGGGTACATTCCAGCGGACTTTGGGATTTGCTCGCGTTGTATCTACTTGCCGCAATCCTTTATAGACCTCTTTTAAAACTATTTCTGGCCCTAGTTCGCTGGCGTGGAGTGGCACATTGGCAGCCAGAGCGGTGACTAAGGCAATGCTGGCGCGAGAGAGGAATTTCCCCAGGTTCATACGGGTATAGGAGTTGGGAGTGGGGAGTTTGGAGTTGGGGCGGGGAGCGGGGAGTTGGGAGTTAGGAGTTGCTGTAAGTAGCTGGGCGAAATTAAATGTAAAATGCCAGCCCTTTGCCCTCACCCCCAGCCCCTCTGTCTTGACGCACACAAACGGGAGGGAACCTCCCGTTCGATGCGCCGCTCCCAAGCTTGGGAGCGGCTCGCGCACGCCTTTGTTCCCCGACGGTTTAGCGACTCGCTCCGGTCGGGTTCCCCGACCCATGGCTTTGGGTCAAGACAGCGAAACAAGACAGAGGGGAGCCAGAGCCGGAGGCGAGGGCGGGGTGAGGGCGATTTCGTCATTGTTACTTTAATTATGTCTAGCGACTTGGACTCGATCGCGAATCTGGAACACCAACACGATCGTCGCCAAACACAGCATGATGAACAGCTAAAAGATCCACTTCAAGCCAGTAATTTGAGCCAGCACACCAACGACGATCGCCGTCGCGGCATTACCAGCCCGATTGAAAGCCCGATCCAGGCATGTGAGTCGTTTAGCGCATTGCGGTCAGACTTTTAGCCATTTGCAGATGCATCGAGACGACGGGGAGAATCTCGTTGGCAAAGGCTTTGAGTTGGGGATTTTTTCCTTGCTGCAGCTCGGTTTGAAATACAGCTTGGGTGCGAGCGTGCGCTCTGGCTTGGCCGCTGGTATACGCCAGGTCGAATTGCGTCCCAGACAAACTATTCAATTGGTTGACAAGTGATTGGTTCTCAGCACCTAGCGTTTTCGGCATTGCCAAATTTAGCCGTGTGGCGATCGGTTTGAGTTTAGCGGTCGAATCTGTGTGCGCCTGAATCATTTCTTGCGCGTATTTTAAAATCTGTGGGTTCTTCGAGCGGTTGAGTGCCAGTTGACTGGTTTGAATTTCGGTCATGTCACTCTGAGCTGCTTTCATCGCAAACTGTAGATCGACTGTGCTCAATGACCCACTTTTTTCCGGTTGCGACTTCGGGCTAGTTGGCGTCGGACTAGTGGTTCCTGCTGGCGTGTTGCGTCCCGGTTTTGACCGAGGGCTGGTTTTGCCGCGTATGTTCGTATTTTGGCGCGGTGTCGTTGTTTGCGTCGGGCTAGTTGTTGGGTT
>NZ_JANPGM010000080.1:0-2805 GCF_031423935.1 Chamaesiphon sp. VAR_69_metabat_338 | reverse complement strand
TTGAGCGTCATAGAGATATTCAATCACTTGACTATCGCTAGTAACACTCACCAGACGGTTGCGATAATCCCATTGGTAGGTAGTTATCTTCCCTGTAGCAAGATCGGTTTTGTCAGCGAGGTTCCCCTCATCGTCATAACGATACTGATAGGTACCATCATTGAGTAATCGCCGCGATTCGAGCGGATCTGTACTCCAAGTACTGCGGTTGCCCAGAGTATCAAATTGATAGGCTTCGTTAGTACCTGTAGTGGTAGTGACGGTGTTAATTTGGTTGTCTTTGCCGTACTCAACTGCCTTGTTGCCGTCGGTGCCGGTGGTGAGAATCAGTCGATTGCCAGGATCGTAGGTGTAGTGGTAGTGAATGATGTTGGTAGTGGTTATGTTGGTGTTGGTGGTGATGTTATTGGCGTTGATTATTTGGATTTGACGGTATCGATCGACATTATGATGGAGATATCCAATCGAATTATTGGCAAAAACTTAATTTATTTGGGAGATATTTAATGATAAAATGTTAATAAATATGTATCTGTATCTATGCGCCGCGATACGATTTTCTATCAATTATTTCAGCAGTCGCCAACTTTGTTATTTGAGCTGTTACCCCAGCCACCAGAAAATGCCGCTCGATATACTTTTGAAGCGGTGGAGGTAAAGGAAACAGGCTTTCGGCTGGATGGGGTGTTTTTACCGCCAGATGTTTCGGGAACGATCTATTTCAGTGAGGCGCAGTTCCAAAAGGATGAGATGCTTTACGAGCGGATGTTGGCGGAGATTGGCATTTATGTTTATCGCAATCGCGAGCGCATCTCTGATTGGCAAGCGGTGGTTATTTACCCAACCAGAAGTATCGAGCAATCTAATACTGTCACAGTCCGCGAGTTATTAGCTAGCGGACGCATCTTGCGGGTGTATCTAGATGAGTTGGGTGCGATTGGGGAATTGCCGATGGGCGTGGGATTGATGGTATTGACGACGTTGGAGGGAGATGAGGCTAAAACTGAAGCTAGATCGGCGATCGAGCGTTCTGGTGGCGACCGAGATATAATTGAAATGATTACCAAGATCGTCGTTTATAAGTTTAATTCATTAAGTCGTGATGAGGTGAATGTGATGCTGGGGATTGAGTTACAACAAACGCGAGTTTATCAGGAAGCCAAGGCGGAGGGCAAAGTCGAGGGTAAGGCTGAGGAACGAGAAATTGGATTACAGCGGGAAAGAGCATTAGTAATCAAGCTGCTAAATCGTAAATTAGGGGATCTCTCGTCACAATTTCAAGCACAGGTTTCTGCGCTCTCGATCGATCGAGTAGAATCTCTCGGTGAGGCTTTATTAGATTTTAATTCGACGACTGATTTAGAAGTTTGGTTGAGTCAGAATTAGCAATCGACTAATAATCGATCGCTATCAATTTTTATTGCTTTGCGATCTATTATTTCAATCGACTATCGAGCTAAATAATCACGATCGATCCTAACGATCGAGTCATCAAAATAGTAGAATTAGACCGATCCAAATAACGATCGAATCATCCAGCATGAGCAATCGATCTGAACTTTTGACGATCGAACCAGTTAGTAGCAATCCACATTAGGTCGATCGATTACAAAGATATCCCATCCAATTTGTAGACTCGATCGAATATCATAATCGGCGCAGATCGAGATAACAAGCAAAAGTTTTTACTCGGCACAGACTTATCTGTGGGAATTTGCACACCCTAATTCTTTCTATCTGCGTATAAGGTTCTACCCACCCTACTTTTTTTAGCTACTCTAGCTGAGAGCCTCTTTCATTTAGAAGTTGTAGTAAATCGGAACCTTCCTTTATCCAGAATTTGTCTTCAACAGGAAAAATATCTTCTGGATATTCATTAGCAAAATCTATAAATTCGCCTGTCCACCCATCAGGAATATATCGCTCCATCGGTGTGCCTTCATAATAAAAAGCACCTACATGTGAGTTGTCAAAGTCTACAAATAAGATTGGAAACAAATCTTCAACATCCCACCATGAACTAGCTGTTGAGAATCTCTTTGCTAAATCTATACTCAATTCATCTTTATTAATCTCAAATTCAGAAATTGAGCGTATAAATCTTTGTTTTGTATCATGATTAACTATACGAATGCCAAATCTATCTCCATCTTTAAATTCTGGGACATCATGACCTGCCTGGACGAATTCATCTCGCCATTTTTCTTGATCTAAGACCCAAAAGTCTCGATCGCTACGAAACCATCTAATTTTACCATCAAAGCGAATAACCACGACAACTAAAGATAAATCTTCCATTTAATTTTTCCTATTCCGTGATTTTACCTGTGCCGTTTATAGCAGTTTCTTCTAGCCACTTAGCCCATACAGGTGGCAATTGATAGGATCGACCTGGTGTTGTTATATCAACTTCTTGTGGATACAACTTGCTACTTTTAAGATTATCCTTGGCACCAAATTGTGGGATTTTTTCAGCTTCAATAAAGTCATCCATCCATTTGGGTATTTCAAACGAATATATTTTACCCCCTGGCCTCAATTTTAAAAAGTGTTGAGCATGTTTTAAATCACCAATACTTATATTAACAGTGGTATTGCTGATGCTAATGCTTCCATCTGATTTAAACTTGACATGATGCCGACTAGCTGCTGGTGGGATGCCACCTTGTACCCGAAAAACGATAGAAGTTTCTTCTGCGATATTTGAAGGAAGGATCTTAGTGCCACCAGAAGTTAATTGAGTGGCCTGAACGATCTCACTACTAGCAGTATTAGCCAAAACCAGCGCACCACCAGCATTATTCC
>NZ_JANPGM010000079.1:0-7226 GCF_031423935.1 Chamaesiphon sp. VAR_69_metabat_338 | reverse complement strand
ACAAACGCCTTCGCCAACTCACCGGCCAGTTTCAAGGTTGGGGAGACGAAAGTATACCGCATCGGTATATTCAGCTAGCGACCGTCGATGGCGATCGACTCATCAAAGTTGCCAAAAGTCTGCGGTTACAGATTCAGGATTGGCAACCAGGGATCTCATTGACACTACTCACTCAAGAAACCATCGATCTCGATACTGGCGAACGCAAAACTAAAGTCAAACAGTTGTTGGCTACACCAAAAATCGGGCTAGTTAGCAATCTCAACCTCGGATCGTCTCACTCGATCGATCCCCCCTCTGCCACCAGTCACACCTGCGCACCGACAACAATCCAGGTCTGTCAGGGATCGAGTTGTCGCAAACGCGGCAGTGAAAAGATCTGCCAGTTGATGCAAACATACCTCGATGAAAGCAATCTGACCGATCGAGTCCAGATCGAAACAGTCAAATGTCTACACCAATGTAAAGCTGCGCCACAGGCGATCGTCACTAGTCCAGCTAGCGCAATGGTACCCGGGAAAACACACTACCGCCAAGTCCAATCTAGTCAAGTGTTAGCACTTTTAGCCAACCATTTCCCGATCGACTCACCATCAGAACCAACTGAATCTAATTTAAGCGAACGAGTTAGCGATCGTTTACAGCAACAGCATCAAATTGCAATTGCTACAACTATCTAAATACCAAATTAACTTTTAACTCATGCAAGATTTAGACACAGAAAAAGCGATCGAGGTGCTGCGTTCCATCATGGAATTCGAGCTAGCGGGAGTGGTACGTTACACCCACTATGCGTTAATGGTGACTGGCCCCAACCGGATTCCGATCGTCGATTTTTTCAAAGCCCAAGCAACGGAATCACTTCTGCACGCACAACAGGTAGGGGAGATTCTCACGGGACTAGAGGGACACCCATCCCTCCAAATTGCCCCAATGGAGGAAACATATAAACACTCTGTCAAAGATATTTTACAAGAAAGTTTAGCCCATGAAAAAAATGCCTTGGACATGTACAAAAAACTCCTCGACATTGTTGAGGATGCAAGTGTCTATCTCGAAGAGTTCGCTCGCACGATGATTGGCACTGAAGAATTACACAACATCGAAATCAAAAAGATGTTGCGCGATTTTAGCTAACTTCCACTACTTATTACTCCAGAAATATTTACCATGAACGATCGACCAAACTGGCTCACGATTACTATAAGTGGGTTAATTGCCACGTTATTACTCGCGAGCGATCTACGAGCGATAGCATCAGTTCCGACTACAGCCAATAGGTCAGAATTTAGTGCCCCTCAGCTAATTGCAATTGCCGCCAGGAACAAGAAAAAGAAACGGATCGCGCGCAAAAAAGCCAGAGTTCGTGCTCAAGTTAAACCAGCGACCACTTCTACCGCACCCACCACATCACCCACTGATGTGACTCAAACACCTCCCCCACCCTCACCCGTAACGCCCCCACCCGCGCCCGCCGAGCCGAGTGTCACTCGTGAGGAGGTCGAAGCGTTACGCAAATCCAATCAAGAATTGCGCGAGCAAATTAACAAGATTGATGGGAGAGCGACAGAAACAGATAAAAAAATCGAACAGATCGATAAGCAACAATTTTCCACAACTACCAAACTGCAAGGATCGGTGGTATTTGGTGCAACGGGCGGTATATCTGGCGATTACAGCAACAATGTCGCTTTCGGCCATCGGACGCGAGTGGAACTCTTAAGCAATATCGGCGGTGGTACCCTGACTACCCGCCTGCAAGCGGTCGGCATGGGTTTGGTCAATCAAAATCCTAAATCGGGCACCACAGCAGCAGCTACTCCAGAAGGGGGCTTATCTTGGACAGATGGCACTACCAACAGCACCGTCAGTATCGACGCGCTCAAATATCAATTCTCCCTTAGCCCTCAAACCCTAGTCACCGTTATTGCTAATGCTGGGGCAGCAGATGACTTTACCGATACCATCAATCCCTACTTTGATGGCGATGGCAACAGCGGTGCGATTTCGGCTTTTGCCAACCGTCCCTCGATTTACTACACCATTCAGGGTGCTGGTGTCGGGTTACGTCACAAATTGAACGACTCTATGGAAGTGAGCTTAGGCTATTTGGCGCGTCAAGCTAACAATCCAGCGGTGGGCTTAGGTTTGTTTAATGGTGGCTACGGTGCGCTCGCGCAGGTTGCTGTTAAGACGGGGGAAAATTCCAAACTCGCTTTGACTTATACCAAAAGTTATAATTCCGATTTTGGTACTGGCAGTACCAATGCCAACCCGCTCGCGTTTGGCGGTACTAATAGTACTAGTGATAATTTTGGCGTACAAGGTTCGTTCCAACTTTCACCCCAATTCGCCCTTGGCGGCTGGGCTGGCTACACGCAAAATCAGGCTGTTGGTGGAGATCGGCAGATCTGGAACTGGGCGGTAACTGCGGCTGCCCCCGATTTCGGTGGCAAAGGTAATTTAGCCGGCTTCCTAGTCGGACAAGAACCGCGCGTAACTTCTTCTGGGAACGGCACTACCGATACTAAGGCTGGTTTACATCTCGAAGGCTTTTATCAGATTAAAGTTAACGAGAATGTCAGCATTACCCCTGGGATCATCTATCTGAGTGCGCCTAACCAAGATGCTAATAGTACTGGTGCTGTAATTGGTGCCGTGCGCACTACCTTTACGTTCTAAATCCAGCCGCTCGATCGATCTGAGCCGATCTTCCGCAAGTGGAGATCGGCTGCAACCAATAAATATTGTTAGCTAGCTGTCGATCTCGACGGGAGATCGACTGAGATATCTAGTATTTAATTATACAAAGATTTGCCGGAGATCGAGTTATACTTTTTTCTGACAATCTATGCCCAGCTTGAACTGTAGCTATTCGTAGCTATGAGCACCGCTCGCTCGCAAGTGTATATTTTGTGCGAAGATACTTTTTGATAATTTGAGGGCAAACTAAGATTGACTTCCTAATTTTTCCGATCGTCCACGCATTCCGTCGTTTATGTTAACAGCCCTCTCTGTCTCGGCAATTGCTGCGGCTGCGACAATTTTTTATAGTCGTAGATCGTTGTGTTACTTGCGCCACTTTCAAGATAACGATTACAGTCAAAGGCTGTTCGCAAACTGGGTAATAGAAAATGGGATTTACGATCGCAAAGGTAGTCTCATCGCAACGCTCGCCGCACTCTTCCTCGAAGTTACCAAACCAGGGCGAGTAATTACCCTGATCGTTTGTTTCATCGGTGCGGCAGTTTTGATCTGGCTGGGTTCGCGAGAAGTCGATCCTCGCATCGCGGGATATCCAATCCTCCAACCGACGCCGAAAGCCCGCTGGATCTATCATTTCGGCCTAAATTTATACATGATATTTTTTCTGGTTTGTGTCGGCATCGTCTACCGCATTAGTGCAGATAACGATCTGGCAGCTTATTGGTTGATTGTCATCATTGCCATCCAATCTTCACCAATTTGGTTGATGATTGCCAATGTATTTAGTTATCATCGCAGAGCTTAGACTTTGTTGAATTCAGGTATGAAAAGCTAGAGAGATTGGCGGGGAGCGGGGTCGATCGCCAGAGATTTTATAGCAGTCGCGAAGCTTAGGACACATCCCCGACTTCTTGGAGAAGTCGGGGGTGTCGCAGTAATGGTCGAATTGTCATAACAAGCTTTGCGGTTGCCATACATTAAATTGGTAATGCTGGCGCGAAGAATCTCGACATGAAAAAGCCGTCACTGTGTTCGCAGTGACGGCTAGATATTTTAAAACAAGTTGAAAATCTTGGTAACGAGTAAACTCGTTTAGCCACCAGCAGCAGCCTGAATGATACTGACTTGGTCGCCATCTTTTAATGATGTGCTGGCATTATCGAGGAAGCGAATATCTTCATCATTGACGTAGAGATTCACAAACCGATTTAATTCACCATTTTCTTTGCATAGAACCTTTTTGACACCAGGACAAGCCGTGTCCAAAGCATCTAACAGCTCGCTAATACTCTTACCTTCGCAGTCAATCGTCGCGCGATCGTTCGTAAATTTTTGCAGGGGTGTGGGAATGAGAACTTTGACGGTCATGAAGAAGGTAGGGGGTAGAGGGTAGAGGGTAGCGGGTAGCGGTTAGGGAGTAGGTAATACAATTTTCTTCTATTCCCTATTCCCTATCCCCTATCCCCTAGACCAAGACTTGTTGCCAGTCGAGGCGATCGAGGGTTTGGGAACGTTCGAGGGCGCGCTCGAAGCTATCTAATTTGGCTTCGATGGTGAAAGGTTCGCTGACGTAGCCTTGGACTGATTCTTGGGTTTTGAGGCCGTTACCAGTGATGTACACCACAGTGGTTTCATCGGGGTTGATTTTACCAGCTTCAACGAGTTTTTTGAGGACGGCGATCGTGGTACCGCCAGCGGTTTCGGTGAAGATCCCTTCTGTTTCGGCCAAGAGCTTCATGCCTTCGATGATTTCGGCGTCGGTAACGGATTCGATATGGCCGTTAGTTTTGCGGGCGAGTTCGAGGGCGTAAAGACCGTCAGCGGGATTGCCAATCGCGATCGATTTGGCGATCGTATTGGGCTTGACGGGGACGACAAAATCGCGACCTTCGGCGTATGCTTGAGCGATCGGCGAACAGCCTTCCGCTTGCGCGCCGCTAAAACGCACGGGTTTATCTTCAACTAAGCCAACTTTGACAAATTCTTGGAAGCCTTTGTGAATCTTGGTAAATAGGGAGCCGGAAGCCAGCGGGGCGACGATGTGGTCTGGCAATTGCCAGCCTAGTTGTTCGGCGACTTCAAAGCCGAGAGTCTTGGAACCTTCGGAGTAGTAAGGACGGAGGTTGATATTGACGAATCCCCAACCGTAAGTATTGGCAACTTCACAACAGAGGCGATTGACTTGGTCATAGTTACCTTGAACGGCCATCACCGTCGGGCCGTAGATCACGGTGCCCAATACTTTACCGGCTTCGAGGTCGGCAGGGATAAATACGCAACATTCTAAACCGGCATGAGCGGCGATCGCAGCGGTAGAGTTGGCCAAGTTACCAGTACTAGCACAAGAAATCGTTGAGAAGCCAAATTCTTTGGCTTTGGAAAGTGCGACTGACACCACCCGATCCTTGAAGCTCAAGGTGGGCATATTTACAGCATCATTTTTAATGTAGAGATTTTTAAGACCGAGGCGACGCGCCAACCGATTGGATTTGAGGAGTGGCGTCATGCCGGTACCGACATCGACGATATGTTCGTCGGGAACGGGTAAGAAATCTTTGTACCGCCAGATCGAATGCGAGCCAGCTTTGATGCTCTCGCGAGTCACTTTGGTGCGGAGATAGTCGTAATCATATTGGACTTCCAATGGCCCAAAACAGAGTTCGCAAATGTGGGTAGCTTTGAGTTCGTACTCCGTACCGCACTCTTTACAGGCGAGTCCTTTAGCGGCAGTGGTTCTATGGCTGTTTAGGGTGGCTTGGGTCATAGTGGGTTATCGCGATGATTACAGATCCGTCAACTTGTTGAAATCAACAATATCACGTCGATTTCCAGTCGTCAAACATACCCGACTAATTTAGTCGGGTATAAGTGAAAAGAATTGCTATACATTACTCACGGAATGGCGATCGCAGTAAGTTCTCAGCTACTAGGGCTTGAGATGTTGCTCGAAGATGACTTCTGGAAACGGACTGCCAGAGCGCAGCCGATCGACATTAGTCGTAGTGTCAGAGAATAATGGCGACTGTTTGCCTTTTAATTCGCGATCGAAAAAAGCCACTGTATAGGCATTGATAATTTTCATCGCTAAGTCTGGTGAGATCGAGCCACCACCGTTCTTAATGCGCGATCGCAGGGGAAGATCGGAGAAATTCATATGTTCGGCACCCAATAGGGTGAGATTTTCGCCACCCCATTTCTGAAACCAGCGATCGCGTTGCTGGTAGCCCCATTCGTCAGTTTGTTTCGATCGACGGAATGAGCCATCAGTCGATTTCAGTTCGGCGGCGGTGGGGCGAGAATAGTCAGATTGCATGAAGAAAAATGGCTGTGCGGCACCATGTTGAGCCGCCGAGCCAAACAGCAATCCATCCATATTCATCCCTGCTTTAAGCCGTCGATCGACAGCACAAGCCTCTGCGGCAGCAGCACCGCCAAATGAATGCCCAAAAATCCCAATCTGCTGAAGGTCGAGTGCGCCGTGTAATAATTCGTGCTGACTAATCTGCGGCAATCGATTTAGTACGAACTGAATATCTTGAGTTCGCAAGCTGAGTTGTTCTTCGCCGACTCGCAGTAATGTTGCCAGAGCTGCATCGGAAGAAGTATAGTCCGAGGATAAATTGCTGTGAATGACCCTGCCACTGGGATAGATGGCCATCGGTACCGAGCAAGGATGTTCTAACCCGATGACGACATAGCCATGACTGGCGAGTTCTTCTGTCTGAAAGGTATTGTCGGTACGATAGCCACTCCAAGAGGGCGTATAGAGCACGATCGGATATGGAGCGGCTGTTGGCGGCGCAATCGCCACATCGCGAACTGCATTGGTTTTAATCAGACCCAGATGACTGAACGCGCCCTTGGGGATCGATCGCCGATCGGGCAGATAGGGTGCTCTGTCTCCATAATTGGAGATCGCGGGATACCAGACTTGCACGACTAGTTCGCGATGGGATTTGGTGGTGGGATCGCAGCGTTCCCACCGAGCAGGATCGACTAGATCGATCGCCGTGGTACCTACCGCATACCGACCAGTCGGAACTGGCAATGTAAATAGAGGGTATAGATACGAACATGCCGCCGCCGCCACAAACCCAATGACAGCCACAATAGCTGCTAACAACCACAGCGAAAATTGTAATCTTGACTTGGGGCGCGATCGCCAGAGGAGTAATACGATCGAGCTAGCAATAATTGCCGGTAATAGTTGCCACCGATAGTTAGCTCGGAAAATATCTATCCAAATTGCGATCGGGATGGCGACAGAGAAAATAATTAGCAGCCAATAGCTAGCTCTGTTCATCTATATTGTCCTGCGGATGTTGCTTGCTATTCTCTGCAACTATTTTAGTGCCAAGTTTAGCTGTTGAGCTAGGTCGCGATCGATTACAAAAAGTAGCTCGTGCTGCTCCATTGGGGTGATAAGTTCCGCCGATCGATTTAGGTTCTCATCTAACAATACCCAATATTTTCGGGCGCGATCGAGATGAAATCGCATGCGGAGCAAAGAACCAAAAGTG
>NZ_JANPGM010000078.1:0-5298 GCF_031423935.1 Chamaesiphon sp. VAR_69_metabat_338 | reverse complement strand
ATTAGGTAGCAGCTCATTAGCGGTTGAAGTAACCGATCGAAAACACTCAAGTCGGTATTGCCAACAGGACGGCTACTTTTCAGCTTTAATACGTAAATAGACTTATCGCTATTGTCAAATGCTTATCATTGTCATACTATGAAGCAAGTGAAATCTACAATAAACAAATTCCAGTAAATCGTTTTTTTGCTAGCTAGTGAAAAAATGATTTGGAGAATGTGCAGAGGAGAAGTTTCTTAATCTAACTGCAAAGTTTTGGATGTTACCGATCGTTCGATCGTTTAATTAATCCGATTGGGCAAGCGTTTACCAATGTGAAACGGACGATCTGTTTTATATGGGTAAATTTTGTCACCTTAATTAAGAGACCCGCCAACTTTTCGAGCCAGCAAATGGTTGAGAGTTGGCACTCCGCAGACATTTGCTGGAACGTGTTTGCTAGCGAGCCAGATTTTACAAAACTTGTTGTCAAGATCGTACATTATTTACTTTAAATAAGGAAGAGTCACGCATATGAAATTCTCATCTAAATTCACCACACTGGTAGCTGTTGCTGCTATATTCTGCCCGATCGCCGCTAACGCTAACCCAGTTTCCACTGGTACGACTGCTGCTGCGGTATCGATCAAATTTAATAGTAGTTCTTCGACCAACGGTACCTTCACCATCAACCCTGGTTCGACTGCTTCTGGCGGTGGTACTGGCGTACAAGAACTCTCTGCTGCTGTAGCAACTGGCGAAACTAATGCCACAGCTAACGCCGCTAGCCAATATGGTGGGACGACAGCGAATGCTAATGGTTATAGCGCGCCAGTAACGTTCTCCTATTCGACTAACAGCAATGCTAGCAATAGCAACTACTCCAGTGCTTACAATCAGTACAATCAGTATAAAAGCGATGGTGCCAGCCAAAGTAATGGTACTAATGGTTCCTCTAATGCCAATGCTAATGAAGCTACTAGCAATTCTGCTGGTAATACCAGTAATGGTACGAATGGTACGGGTACGAGCAGTAACGTGGCTAGCAACGGCAGCAACGGCGGCATCGTAGACAGTCAAACTACCAGTGCCGGTGAAAAGAGCGGCAGTTATAGCACCAGCAGCAACACTGGTAGCAATACCTCTAAATCCAATTCCAATGGCACTAGTAATAGCACTAACAGCCAAAGTGCTAATAGCCAAAACACTGGAGCCAGTGGCTACTCTAGCAACAACTCTGGTGCTAATGCCAACAACTCGTCAGGCACGAGCTACAACTACACTGGCTCTTCGGCTGGGTTGAGCTTTATTCCCGCGATCGTCAAGTAGAACAATTCGATTTAGCTCTAGTATGCTCTAGAGCTAAATTCTACTCGTACTTACTTAAATTTATCCATCTCTAGTTACGGTCGATCGATCTACATCAACCGAGCGGACTGGGGTGGGTATTTTTTGCCGAACTGATTTATTGCTGGAGCGAATTTCGAGCGTGTATTCACAGCTATCGACATATTTTAAAACCAAGCCGAAATTAGCCAATTATGGCATCGCGATCGTCAGTTGGTATTTCGTGTTGGGTGGTAGTGCTCAGGCACAGTCGCAAACATTAGATGAGATTACTGGCTATGCGACGTTCGATAATTGGTTGTATAGCGATACTTTGGCGGTGCCGCCATCAATCCAGACACTTACTGATGAGGCAGTCACACCAGTAATCGATCGCCAAATCGCGCAAACGCCGACGATTTTCGTGCCGACATTTGTTTTGCCGGGGGTGATGCTGCCGAGTATATTGCCATTATCCCAACCGATCCCGACTAATTCCATTCTCAATCCGGCCGTCATTCAGGCACCGGATAATACTCCCGCCGTCACACCAGCGAATGCACCGAATGCACCGAGTGTAGTACCCGAGCCAGTCGCAACTAAAGATCCGCGTTATCTAATCCCACCTCAAACTCTAGCTCCCAAAGTCGTCGATCCCTTTTCCACCCAATTTATTCTCAACGGGAATAAGGTATCGCACTTGAGCACGGCAGTAATTACCGCTGGCGATGAATTTGGGAGTTTTCGGAGTGGCGATTTTAGTTTTGATGCTTACAAAGTGCTGGGAGCCAGCAACGTTCAGACTGTCACTAGCGATCGCGTCGTCCGAGTCAGGAGCCAATTAGAAGTGGCGGGCGCGCGCAGTATCATTCAAAATCGGGATACTTCGATCGCGGTTGCCCAACCACAAACCCTATTGGGATTTCGCGAGCAAATTAGTGTCATGGGCGATTGCCTCGATGGTTCGGGGCAAACTTGCACCTTTTTACCTGGGATTAAAATCGATAAGAGCGTTATCGATCCCCAAAAATTACAACCGACAGGGGCGCGCATCACTTCCCAATTTGGCGATCCGATCTCACCTGCCTCGGTGGCAGCTATTCAAGCACCAGGATTTCAGGGCGGTGCCAATGGCGATGAGTATGGGATCGATCTGTATCTGCCCGCTGTCGGTGTCGTGAATTCGACAGAATCACCAGCCTTGACTGGATCGCGACAGGAGAAATTCGCTACAGGCGTGGCGATTTATGGGACGCGGCTGACGCAGAATTTTGCCACCAATGGGCGGGAATCGAGCTTGGGACGGACGATTCGATCGCTCAATTATATCCACAACGATAACAATCAACTACTCAATCTCGGCGTCAGTGCCCTCTCGCAAGTATTACCCGAAATTCAGTCGCCCGCAATCGCCCCTGGTTTGCCCGGTGCTAGAATCGTCGTCAATCCCAATCTCTATCGGGCGGCAAATGCAGTTCGGATTCCCGATAGCAGTCTGACAGTGTATCAAGGTGGTACTGGCTATGCGCCCAGTGTGGGTAGCGATCCGCGCATTCCTCCCGCTGCCAATCATCAAGCCGTCTGGATCGGTTTATCGCCAGTAATTCAGCGTTCGGTGTCTCAGGATTATTATTATGTCCCCCTTGGCGAGCCGACAATTGTGTCGAGTGGGGGTGGGGAAGGCGGTACTGTCCCCGTGAGCGTCACGCTCAATAACTTTGCCTTCAATTCGGTGGGCTTGCAAAATGCTTACTCCCAAGGCTATATCACGACCTACAATCAGAAAGTCGATCGGGTGGATGTCAGTACGATTAATCAACGCACTGATTATTATCCCCATCTAAGTTTTACCGGCACGCAGTTAAACGAAGATACCCTGTGGCGGTATTTTACGGGAGCGATTTTTAATCTGGGGCTGCAATCGTCCCAAACTTCGCCAGATATTAAAGCTTATGTCGGTACCGATTATTCGATCGTCAATCCCCGTGGGGTGAGTTTTAGCGTTGGCGGTGTCGGTTATGTCAATCCCGATCCCGAACATTACAGCCAACTATTTGCCAATGCCAATCGATCGATCGGTTTAGGGGCAAATCCTCGGAATAATTTAGCATTTGGGTTTAATGCAAACTATATTGCCGATGGCGCAATTACGCTCAAATCGGTACCGATTACGGTCAATCAAAGCTTCGTCAATGCTGGCATCGCCTTGAATTTAGGCAATATCTCGCTCGGCGGCACGCAATTTTTTGGAAATTTATTACCGGGATCGATCGATTATAAAACCGTCTTTAATGTAGGTTGGAAAGTTAACGACAGATTGAAAATTGGCGCGTTTGTCAGTGCCTTCGATCGCAATATTTCGACTAATCCAATTGGGGCTAGCTTGAGCTTTGGGCTAGATCCGAACTCTAATTCACTCCTAGCTTTATCCTGGAATGCCGCCGAGATTGATTTTCGTCGCACGCTTGGCTCGACAGCCAATGTTTATCGCGATAATACGGTGAGTGTTTCCGTGCGGCATGGATTTTAGTTGCAATTTTTTTTCACAAACTCCTGCTGACGATCGAAGACTCATTTTTAACTGGCAGGCGGGAAGTCCCGCGCTCTACCGCTTCGGTGAGCGTCGGGATGAAAGCCGAGCGAGGCGACGATTGCCTGTCCGACAAAATCGACAAATCGCAGATCTCGAACGGAGGACAGGCATGAGAAGACGAGCCAATTCCGTGTTGAACCATCGACTGGCTCTGTGTTATCATGAAAACGGTTCGTGATAAACAAAGATGTATCAGTCTGTCAAAGCTCGAATTTATCCCACCGACGCTCAATCCTCCAAGCTTTCCCAGTTTTTCGGATGCGCTCGTTGGTGGTGGAATCGTGCCCTAAACGAGACTACTACTACCTATGCTCAAACGGGGAAGGGATTGTCTAGAGAAGGACTCAATGCACTTTTGCCAGCACTCAAGAAAGAGTTTGATTGGCTGAGTGAGTGTCATTCTCAAGTTTTGCAATCTGTCACCCTCAATCTGACTAAGGCGTTTATCAACTTTTTTGAGAAGCGGGCTAAATACCCTAATTTCAAATCGAAACATGGTAAACAATCGATTCAATACCCGCAAGGGACTAAGTTCGTCGATAACCTGATCTATCTCCCTAAATTGGGATGGGTCAAAATTAGCCTGCATCGCCCGCTTGACGGAGAAGTCAAAACTGTTACTATCTCCAAAAATCCCAGCGGTCAATATTTCGCCGCTATTCTTACCGAACAGAAAGGCGTTTATCCCGCTCCGAGTCGCGAGGGAAATGCAATTGGTATCGATTTGGGTATTACAGACTTTGCGATTGCTAGCACTGGCTCTAAGTACCCTAATCCTCGACATATCAAGAAACATGAATCTAACCTCAAGCGGAAACAACGTAAACTATCTCGAAAAGTAAAAGGCTCTAATAGTCGAAATAAAGCTAGAAAACTGGTGGCAAGAGTCCATCAACGTATCAGTAATTCGAGACAAGACTTTTTGCATAAACTCTCCGCAAAACTGGTGAACGAAAACCAAGTCATCGTTGTGGAAGATCTAGCAGTCAAGAACATGGTGCGTAATCATTGTTTGGCAAAAGCTATTAGCGATTGTGGCTGGTCTAGTTTCGTCGGAATGCTCAACTACAAGTGTGAGCGTTCTGGCAAAATATTGGTCAAGGTGGATAGATTTTTTCCTTCATCTAAAACCTGTAGTAATTGTTATCACCGAATCTCATCCTTGCCTTTAGATGTGCGTCAGTGGACTTGCTCTAGTTGTGGAACTCACCATGATAGAGATGTCAACGCAGCGCAGAACCTGAAGGCTGAAGGATTACGGATTCTCTCGTTAGGAACTAGCGAGACTGCCGATGGAGGCAACGTCAGACCAAGCAGGGGTCGCAAGACATCTGTGAGGCGGTCGCCCTCGAAGTCGGAAGCCCGCTCTCTATCCGTAGGATGAGAGTCGGGTAGTTCAC
>NZ_JANPGM010000077.1:0-1959 GCF_031423935.1 Chamaesiphon sp. VAR_69_metabat_338 | reverse complement strand
CGCTAACGCTCGATCGATTCCGAAGGTCGGATAGAGATTATTTAAGGGAATAGTAGCTAAACTAATAACTTTAACTTGTGCCAACTTTTGCCACACTTCAGTTTGACTGGGAACAACAGAAGCCAAATAAATCGGTAGTTGCTCGATCTCGATTCCAGCTTGGTCAATTAATACTTGGAGAGCGATCGGGAATGATTCATTGAATCGATCCGGAGTTAGGTATTTAGTATCCCAACTAGATTGGAGTTTGGTATTTAAAAACCACGCCCAATGATAGCGCGAATTACCGATCGCTAATCCGAGCTGAATATTTTCTTCATTCATGATAATGATTCATCGTCAAATTGCGATCTAGCTCCCCAATTTTTGGAACTCGATTTGGACATCGGTTAACACCCAAACCCGAATTTTTGGAAAAGTCGGGTTTGTAGCCGCACTAGCTAAATCGCCCTAACCACTTTGGCAATTGCTATATCTGCTAGTTATTCGATCGAGATCTTCACAATTTTAACTAGTGTTGACAGTAGCTTACCAGCCAACCACAAGACCCGAGAACTGGGAGTCGATCGCCCCCGACCGTAATTTACGAATATACTATAGAGTATCGAGACTTAGCTACCGCCACAATCTAACCTCGCGCCACCGTCTGTGAAGTTAAACGCTATGACCACCTCCGCTATTACTACCGACCAGTTAACAGAGATATTTCCCTTTCCACTCGACAAATTTCAACTTCAGGCGGTAGATGCACTCAATGCTGGCAAATCCGTGGTCGTCTGCGCCCCGACGGGTTCGGGGAAAACACTGATTGGTGAGTATGCCATTCATCGCGCCCTGCGTCAAGGACGCAGAGTATTTTACACCACTCCGCTCAAAGCCTTATCCAATCAAAAATATCGCGATTTCAAAGCTGAATTTGGTGAAGAAAATGTCGGGTTGCTGACTGGGGATATCTCGATCGATCGCGATGCGCCGATTGTCGTGATGACGACCGAAATCTTTCGGAATATGCTTTACGGTACCCGCATCGGCGAAGTCGGTACCTCGATGATCGGTGTCGAAGCAGTGGTACTCGACGAATGCCACTATATGAACGACAAACAGCGCGGTACCGTCTGGGAAGAGTCGATTATTTAATGTCCGCCGCACATTCAACTCGTCGCTCTCTCCGCTAACGTCGCCAATAGCAAACAATTGACCGAGTGGATTAGTGCCGTGCACGGTGGCACCGAACTGATTTATTCCGACTTTCGTCCCGTCCCTTTGGAGTTCCACTTTGTCAATCCCAAAGGGATTTTGCCATTACTCGACCCCAATACTGCCAAACTCAACCCCAAGCTCAAAACCCATCGTCCCACCGGCAGCCGCAAATCCGAAGATGTTCCCAGCATTGCCTTTGTCGTCAGCAAGCTTGCCGAACGGGAAATGTTACCAGCGATCTACTTTATCTTCAGTCGGCGGGGCTGCGATAAAGCGGTTGCAGATATGGCAACGATGCAATTAGTCAGTAAAGCGGAATCCGCGCAATTGAAGCTACGAATCGATGAATTCTTAGAGAAAAATCCCGAAGCCGCCCGCGCCGGACAAGTAGAACCACTGTATAAAGGCATTGCCGCTCACCATGCTGGCATCCTCCCCGCGTGGAAATCGCTAGTAGAAGAATTGTTTGGCATGGGCTTGATTAAAGTCGTCTTCGCCACCGAAACCCTAGCAGCGGGAATCAATATGCCCGCGCGGACGACCGTAATCTCCAGTCTCTCCAAGCGCACAGATCAAGGACATCGCCTCTTAACAGCCTCCGAATTTCTGCAAATGGCCGGACGTGCCGGACGACGTGGCAAGGACGTGGTGGGCTATGTCGTGGCTACCCAGACGAGATTTGAAGGTGCCAAGGAAGCGAGCGACTTTGCCACATCGTCACCCGACCCGCTGGTGAGTCAATTCACGCCGACTTATGGG
>NZ_JANPGM010000076.1:0-3359 GCF_031423935.1 Chamaesiphon sp. VAR_69_metabat_338 | reverse complement strand
TCAACCCCGCCGAAATTGCCACCGCGAAACAACTCCTCCAAGACTATGCCCCAGCCCAAACAGCTCTCACTCTAATCGCCGAAAACAACGGCGATCTTGCAGCGGCATTCGATCGATTAGCAACATCCGAGCGCAACACCTATAGCGACCCCACACAGTCGATTTGGGAAGCTACCCTCACCGTACTGCGACGAGAACTCTGTCGCGATGAAGGCTTTCGCGGCAAGGTCAAAGAATATACTAAAAATCCCACTAGTGCGGTGATGCTAACTGGGATCGTCCATCACCTGGTAGCGATTTCACACCTGCAACTCGATCCGAGTGTTGCTACCTTTGCAACGCTCTACATTAGTAGGATTGGTTTAGATATCTTCTGCGAACATACCAAGCCGAGTGAAAAATAATCGATCGACTTCAACTAACTTTAAACCGCTCCTTGGCTGTCGCAAAAGCTTCCGCCATCACGGCTTGGATCTGTTGCGGATCGGGCTTTTTGCCACCCATCAGATCGCCAAAATAGACACAAGCACCTTCACCTAGTGCGACGGTATAAGCTGCAGCCCAAGAAGCCGAAATAATGCTGCCAAAGCCAGGAATAAATTTAATTAACTGTCTGGCGACTAATTGGGCGACGAACCCACCCGCGATCGCGCTGACGACGCCGCCAGCTTGAGAAGGGGTCAGGGTTTGGCCGTATAATTTGCCGATGAGTCCCACCATCGAGACTTGAATGGCGGTGAGTACGGGCAAATCGGCAAAGGGCAAGGGAATTGCTGCCACAGTTGCCGCTGCGATCGCGCAGGGTAAGATATAGCGACGGGCGACATCGCGATAGATGTTGCCTAATTTGTCCCCGGAATTGCCATCGAGTGGGGATTTACCAACATCGAGTAATTGCGACATCGCTCTAGATTCGGCTTCGGGGAGGAGATCTGCCAATAGATCTCGCATCGTCTCTAAGCCATAAAATTCGGGCGTGTAGCCATCTTCTGGCAAAGTAAAGTCAATCAGCACCGCCCGATCGAATAGCCCTGTAAATGCCTGCTGGAGTGCTTTAAAGGCTCGCTCGACTGACTCTATACTAGTCGGTTCTTGAGGATGATCTGGTTGGGTGGCGGGATAAACCTCGTGCAGGCAAGTGACGGCTAGCAGACAGGGAATGTGGGGATATTTTTGGCGCAATTGGCTGGCGATCTGGCGGAGTGTATCGATCGCAAAATCATTGATTTTTACCGTCAGAATGATGATGCGCGGACGGGTGGTTTCTGTCTCCAGATCGCCGATCAGTTCTTGAATCAGGCTATTTGTATCGCGATCGACATCACCTAAGCCGACGGTATCGGTAAATACTAGTAATGGCAATTCGCTCGACGGATAGTTATACCGCGCTGTCGATTGGGTATGGGGGCGAAAACCTTGACCGACAATTTCGGCAGATACGCCGGTCAATCCCCGGACGATCGAACTTTTCCCCGCTTGGGGTTTGCCGATGAGTAACGCTTCAGTGGTGGGTAATTGGGCGCGGACACTAGCCAGAATCTCGGCGACTTGGATTTCATCGACGCTAAACCATTTACTCACTGTCTGCGCGGCTCGATCGACCGGCAAGAGTTGCATCGCTTTGGCGGTCGCGTTTTGCCAGCCACCCGCGAGCCGATCCGTCCACACATCGATCGGAGACTTAGCCTCAGGCCGATTTTTGTCAAGCTGTACTGGCTGCTGCGGTGCGGATTCTGATGGTTGTGGCACGATCTTTTAAAGGAATGATGGCACGGATAACTATTCCCATTATCTGGGAGGTCGATCGTTCCCGATGGGTTGTTCTTACGGTAGTATTAACCGGCGATCTGGTAGCGATCGATCTAGTTACCGCGATGCCATCGGCACACCCAGTTTGGCGCATACCTTTTCCAATGGAGCTAAACCCACATCGACACTAGATTTCCCGTCGTATTCAAACGGATTATCCAAATCTTCAACCAAAAACAGTAAATACACAAATAAAGTAAACAGCAGCGTCGAAACCGTCAAATTTTCACTAAATCGCTCGGCACCGATTAACAATAAAGCCAGGATCGAACTGCCCAAAAACAGCCACAACAGCACGTAAGCAGCACCGAGAAAATCTGTATCGCGATTGTTGCGCATTTGTCTGGAAACCATCCGGATTTTGGCTTGCTCCGCATGAAGATACGTGACGATACCAGCATTGTTGCTATCCATCACTAAAAGTGCTGCCAAGATGGGATTGAGCCTGTCGATCGCCTCATCGACAATGGCAAATTCTTTGTCGGCTGTCAGCCAATCGAGGAGCGATCGACCGATCTGTGCCAATGCTTGTTGGAGCGGTTGTGGCTGATAATCTGGATATTTGGTGGCAATAATCCGATCGAGATCGTAGATACTTTCGAGGGCATTGGCAATTTGCGACGGCATCCCTTCGCAAGCCCGATAATCGCTGAGGGTGCCACTTAAAATTAATGCGATTACAAATGTTACCGCACTAAATAAAGAACCCGTGAGTGCGCTAAATGCCCACGGTTCCCAATGCAACCAGTGCATTCCCGCCTTAGCGATCGCAAATAATCCTACCCACGGCAACACTTTGAGTAGGATGCCCCATTTAACTAGATCGAACACGTTTTACTACGAATTAATTACTTGGGGTTTATTTTACACTATCTCCCCCGCAATCTCGATCGCCAATGGATTCTAGATTGCGCGAGCGCAATCTTTACAGCAGGAATTTACACAGAGTCAATTATCAACTATCAATTCTCAATTAATTCAACTACCCTACTTATCCATACAAAACTGATAGAAAAAATCGGCATCTTCAAACGGCTTGTTATTAGACAAGTTTTTGAGCCAATTATCGTTAAGTAGTCTTTGCCCGAGCAAGACAGCATGAGGACGACTAATTGCTAGTCGCGTTGACATCCAATCTACTGCTTCGCGACCGATGAAACAGCGGAGATAGGGCAGGCGAAAACTTTGCGCTCGATTTTCGATCTTGACCCCTGTAGGCGATCGCATCTCATTCACTAATTGAGCGAGCGAGAAATAAGTAATGATATCTTTGGCACCTTCGACTACTTTAACAATGTACCGATCTTCGTACCAAATGGTAACAATTTCGCCCTCTTCGACTAACAAACAAGCGATTGCTGGTTCGGGATCGAGATAGCTGCGGCGCATCTCTGTAATGGCAATCTGACGTTGCTGCTGAGGATAAGCATTGCCCCGCACGAATAAATTGCCTTGATAGTTGACACCATCAACAATTTCCGAGGTATTTCCGAACTGACGTACGAGTTGACAATAACTTACGTCTTGTGACTTGAGTAACATGCCACCTG
>NZ_JANPGM010000075.1:0-8056 GCF_031423935.1 Chamaesiphon sp. VAR_69_metabat_338 | reverse complement strand
CCAAATCACGCGGAGGTTCCCTCCGCATGTGTTTGGGTCAAGACAGCGAGACAAGACAGAGGGGAGCCAGAGCCGGAGGTGAGGGCGGGGTGAGGGCGATGACGATAGCGATCTTGTCATTGTCACTTTAATTATGTCTGGCTACTTATAGTTAATACATTATTTATAAACGATCGAGTATCTAAGACTACCAACTTGAGTTAATGCGCTCGACTCGAACCCGATCTAAAATAGTTAGTTCATCGGTTATCCCTCGTCTTCGCTCCTATGACTGCACTCACAGCTAACTTAATTGAAATTTTCTCAGCAATTCAAGGCGAGGGCATTAATGTGGGGACGCGCCAGATCTTTGTTCGGTTTGGGGGCTGTGACTTGCGTTGCGCTTACTGCGATAGCCAACATACTTGGACAAAACAACCGACTTGCTCGATCGAGCAGACACCTGGCGAGCGGGATTTTGTCACTCATGATAACCCGATCGAGCTGCCGCAACTATTAACTTGGGTCGATCGGCAAAATCAGCCCCATTTGCACGATAGCATCAGTATCACGGGTGGCGAACCACTGTTACATGCCACCTTCCTTGCCGAGTTTCTGCCCCAAGTTAAAGCCTTGACTAATTTACCCATCTATCTGGAAACTGGCGGACATCGACCCCAGCAATTGAATCAGGTTTTAGCCAATCTAGATCTGGTCGGGATGGATATTAAATTGCCAAGCGTCAGTGGTGAAACTCACTGGGGAAAACATCGAGAATTCTTGCAGTTGTGTCACGATGCGAAGGTTGATGTATTTGTAAAAATTATTATTTCGCAGACTACCGATCCGATCGAACTGAGACAAGCAGCAGAATTAGTGGCGAATGTGAGCGATCGTATTGTTATCTTCCTCCAACCCATGACCGCGCTAGCAGAGACGCATACAAACCCTCATCTAGCGGCACCCAGACCGGAACAAGTATTAGCTTGGCAGGCTTTAATGAAGGAGTATCTACCCCAAATTCGAGTGGTTCCCCAAACACATAAAATGTTGGGGCAATTGTGATTTTGGATACATTTTGCTATGCATAAGCCTATATATTTTCTAGCAAAATTAAATAAAAACTAGTGATTTCTCCAGATAGTTGAAATAGTTGTGTACAATACTGTCGTCGATTCGGTGGAGTTTGTACTCCTAGAGCAGAATTGATTTTGACAACTATTTTTTAGATGGGGTAAATTAACATGAATCCATTAATCGGGATGTTGGTGAATCAATTGGGCGGCCCAGTCGTTCAACAGATCGGTCAGCAAATTGGTGCCGACCAAGGTACGACCAAATCGGCAGTGGGCATGGCCTTGCCGATGCTGCTATCGGCAATGGGCAACCATGCCGGAACTCCAGATGGTGCTAATGCGATTAACCAAGCAACTCAACAGCACGACGGGTCGATTTTAGATAATTTGATGGGGTTTGTCGGTAATGCTGGTGCGGCGAGCATGGGTGGTGCGCTGCTGTCGCAAGTGATGGGTGGTGGCTCTCAGAATGCGATCGCGAGTAATATTACCCAGCAGACTGGCATGGATAATGGGACTGTGACTCAGTTACTCGGCATCCTCGCCCCAATTGCAATCGCGGCGATCGGTAAATTTAGCCAACAAAGTGGCACCGATCCCAGCAGTATCGTCCAAACACTAGGCGGTGCTGGCGATAGCAACGATCTTATCGGTATGGCGACGAAAATGCTCGATAGCGATGGCGATGGTAATCCTATCAATGATATCGGGAATATTATCGGTAAGATGTTTTAGTAAATTCTGGTGGCTAGTTAATCGATCGATCGCGAGTAAGTTAGTCGAGACGTGGCTTACTCCATCAGGATAGATTAATTAGTCACCAGTCATTAATCTGATACAATTGATTGCTGTTTGGGGCTGTAGCTCAGAAGGATAGAGCGATCGCCTCCTAAGCGATAGGCCGTGGGTTCGATTCCCGCCAGTCCCGTGCGTTGTTTGCAGCGATAAATTGTGGTAATTTGAGCCTAATTTGCTAGGCATAGTCTAGCTATTAAATCTGTCCTCTCCAAGCTCCTAGCAGCATGGCGCATAATCACACCCTGCCCCGATCCCATTCCAATTCACGTCACAAGCAGCGTCGCCGCCCGCGTTGGCGATTGCTGAAAGCATTGCTACCAATTTCGCCGTTACTATTGCCCTTCGCCTGGATGGGCTATCGCGAGGTAGAAAATACCTGGATTGAGCCTCAAGCAATTTTTGTCTTGGGTGGTGAAGAAGAACGCGAACTATTTGGCGCAAAAGTCGCGCACTCACATCCCAATTTACCTGTCTGGATCTCCAGTGGCGCACCACCAAAATACGCTTATCGCGTGTTTAAAAAGGCGGGCGTCGCACCAGAAAACCTCCATCTGGATTATCAAGCGATCGATACCGTAACTAACTTTACAACCATCGTCGATCGATTTGAGTCCAAAGGGATTACCAGCGTGTATCTAGTCACCTCTGACGACCATCTACCGCGCGCGCGGGCGATCGGTGAAATTGTCTTTGGCAGCCGTGGTATCAAAGTTAAACCGATAACTTTTGTCAGCGGACGCCCCGTCGAACCACTGCGAAAAACCGTCCGCGATGGCTTTCGATCGCTGTTCTGGCTGGCAACTGGCTATGCTGGCGGTAAGTGACGATCGCTTTATCAGTAAAAGCAGAGATCTGAGGGTACCCACAAGGGGTACCCTGGATCTACGCCAAGCTCTCGATTTTGGGCGGGAGATCGATCGCAACCATCTCGATCGATCTCCCGCCTAATTTGTTAGAAGCTGTTCGATAAGATGTTGGCGACACCATATTAAGATGAAATATTTATTGTCTGGTCTGAGCTTGGGAATTTTAGCTGGTTTAGGCTTGCCATCGACTGCTTTAGCCAAACAGCCCACAGTTAATGGCATCGGCAATATTCAGAATACAAAAGAAATTCGGGGTGCTGGTTGCTCGCTACAACGCCGAGGCAATAAAGGCTATGTATTTTGGTCGGTACTTGAAAAGTCGGCACTAATGAATATCGGCGGGAAAGATCGGGTGCTCAAATTGGTCAGTGCAACTCCATCCGCACCACGGGTGGAAAAGAAAGGGAGTCGATCGACTGAGATCTATAAGTCTGGCAGAATGACGGTGCGGATCGATCGAGTAACTACGAGAGTTTGTCGAAAGGGCGACCAGGAGTGCGAGGTGACTGGTTATGACGGTAAGATGACATTGAAAATCGGCGATCGTCAACAAACTATTGCAGTTGAGGGTGATTGTGGAAGCTAGAGTGGGTTCAGAAACCCGACTTCTTCCGAGAAGTCGGGTTTCTTACAGTAATGTTAGAAATGCTTGATTGTAATAGACGTTTAGCAATCTTTGTGGCACGATCGAATTAAATTAAACTTCTGTTTTGTAATCGTATGGGATTCTTTGATACTGTCGCTAGATTGACAATAACGGAAGCTTTCAAGACTGGTTTGGCAGAGATAAACAGTCGGCTGAATCCAGATGAGATGATAGTGCTATTGCAGCAATCAGAAGTAGCTGCTGATAGGGCACGAGGATGGGAATTATTTGCTCGGATCGATCGAGATGGAGCCAATGGAGATCGAAAGTTTCTGAAGTTCTTTCAGTCAGGTTTGGTACAAAATGAGTTGCAGAAACCTTTTCAGAATCGTGGTAAGCCTGATGTAAAGATTCTAGTAGAGGTGTTTAAACGATCGGCATCCGAGCATCCCGAATCAGAGAGTTACCTATCCGATCTGATGCCGTTGTGGATGGATGCGTTTGTTGAGAGCTATTTCGATCGGGTAGGGATTTGCTTTCAGCTAGCGAAGGCGCAATATCTGAAGCAATTGGCGCGGCGGGTAGATGATGTGAAGTTCGTCGGGATTGCAGTACCAGGGGAAGAGGTAGAAAAGCAGGAGGTTTTGGCGCAGATTTTTGTGATGCCTGATGTGCGAGAGGAAAGGAGTCGGAGTTTGCCGCAGTTATCAACACCAGAGCGAGCTTTCATGGAAGCTATGTCGCGGCTCAATCCTTATTCGCCAGATCCTCAAAGAATTACTATTAGGGTAAACGGACAAGAGAATTCACTTTTAGAAGAACAAAAAGCTTGGGCTACACGCGATCGATCTGCCCCACGAATTCCAGCCCAAGCAGTTATAAATAATCAGAAAAAAGCGGTAGTACTGGGAGCACCTGGTTCTGGGAAAACCATGCTGGCAAGTTATTTTGCCTTAATGCTGTGTCAAAGTAATCCAAATCAGATTGGCTTGCCAGCCGAAGATGATTGGTTGCCTGTGGTAGTGCGGATTCAGGATTGGATATTGCAGCCGAAGATGGGATTGCTGGAATATTTGCGATCGAATGCCGAAGCTAATTTAGCTTGCAAGGAATTACCCACCGGATTTTTTGAGCATTGGTTAGATCGAGGTAAAGCGTTGATTTTGCTCGATGGGCTGGATGAGGTGGTGGATGAAGCCCAGCGGCGCAAGGTGGCGGAGCAGATTGAGACATTTCTGCATCAATACCAAGACAATCCAGCGGTAATTACATCGCGCCCAGCGGGGTATCGGTGGGATTTTTTCAATCTCGATGAGTTTCCCCACTATACGCTGGAATCTTTTGATGACAAGCAGGTAGCGACATTTATCGATCATTGGTATGACAGTCGGCTCAAGGACGATCCGGCGCAAGCAGAACGGCGGAAGGCGGATTTACAGAAGGCGTTTACCAGAAACGAGCGAATTCGGCTGCTGGCGAAAAATCCATTGTTATTGACGATTATTACCTTGATTCATCGCTATCAGGCGGAGTTGCCGAGACAGCGGTGCAAGCTCTATGAGAAGGCGGTAGAGACGCTGCTGACGAGTTGGGATAGTGGCAAGGAAATCAAGCTGTACTCACAGGTTTTGCTGTTTCTCAAGTCAGACGATCTGTTGTATATCTTGAAGAAATTAGCCTACTGGATTCATACCCAAGGCAGCACGGGCGAAACTGAAGGTGGCACGCTGATTGACAAAGATGAGTTGATTCGGTGGTTGCGGAAGGAGATTCAAACGCTGAAAAAATGCGAAGCGCATGAGGCAAAGGGTGAAGCCGAAAGGTTTATCGATTTTATTCAACGGCGGACGGGCTTGCTCAACGAACAGGGGCGAGATCGTTATGCTTTCGTACATAAGACATTTCAGGAATATTTGACAGCAGAGGAAATATTCGATCGAGCCGATGTTGAAGATGATACTGACATTATCTTGGCTCATTTTCGGCAGCATTTACACGACCAACATTGGCGAGAGGTGTTGTTGTTGCTGGTGTCGAAGCTGAAGGGGAAGAAGGCACAGAAGGCGATTCGGGAGGTTTTGGAGGCTGGGAGTGAATACGAACAGTGGCTCCATCGAGATTTGCTGTTTGCAGGTTGGTGTCTGACGGAAGATCCACCAGAATTATCAGTGGTGGCGGCGGATTGGGTGGGGGACATACTCGATCGATTAGTGGGGTTATCGGTTTGTGATTCAGCGCGAATTGGCAGCAAAATTAGTAATGAAGTAGAAAAGATTTTACATTGCTTAGGAGAAACAAATTTAGAGCAAGTTTCTTTGGAGAAATTGCAAGCACATGGAGATCGGATCGATCGTTTTCAACTGCTAAAATTTCAGGCTGCTTTAGGACTAGAGGCAGCAGCTATTAGCCAATTACTTGTCTTGCTCAGTGATGAAAATTCGGATGTGCGCTATCCTGCAGCAGGAGCATTAGGTCATTTAGGAAATACTAGTCCGGAGGTGGTAAGCGGTTTACTTGCCTTATGTGATGATAAAAATCATTTTGTGTGCGCTTGTGCAGCAGAAGCATTAGGTAAGCTAGGAAATACTAGTCCAGAGGTGGTGAGCCGCTTACTTGCCTTGTGTAATGATAAAGATTGGTATGTACGCGAACGGGCAGCAGAAGCATTAGTTCAGTTAGGAAATACCAGTTCAGAGGTGGTGAGCCGCTTACTTGTCTTGCTCGACAATGAAGATTGGTCTGCGCGATATCATACAGCAGGAACATTAGGTAAGTTAAGAAATACCAGTCCAGAGGTGGTGAGCCGCTTACTTGTCTTGCTCGACGATGAAGATTCATTAGTGCGCTATGGTGCAACATCAGCATTAGTTCAGTTAGGAAATACCAGTCCAGAAGTGATGAGCGGTTTACTTGCCTTGCTCGACGATGAACAATCGTTTTTGCGCTTTCGTGCAGCAGAAGCATTAGGTAAGTTAGGAAATACCAGTCTAGAAGTGATGAGCGGTTTACTTGCCTTGCTCGACGATGAAGATTCATTAGTGCGCTCTGGTGCAAAATCAGCATTAGTTCAGTTAGCTAAAACCTCAGATACAATACGCCCCAAAGTGGTGCAGTGGTTGGAAGAAAATCCGAATGATGGAATTGGCGACGCGATCGATTGTTTATGGTCGATCGTGGTTGAATGAATGATGGTGAGATTCGATCGAGCTTATATGGAATCGGCAACATAGATATAATAAGAATATCTTCAATATCCACTCGATCGATAGGTTTGGACATTAATATCCAGAGGTAATAAAATGATGACTGTCGAAGATATAGTAGAGTCGATCGATCGGTTATCGATCGAAGATCGAGAGAAGTTATTCGAGATAGTTCGCAAGCGACGGATCGAGCAGCAAGAAGCTGAAATTTTGTCTAGTCGTCGCGAGTTAAAACAGGCGATCGCTGATGGGACTGCAAAAAAGGGTACTGTTCAGGATTTAATCGCCGATTTGCTAGGAGATAACGATGCAAGTTGTCTGGAGTAGCGGTTTCACGCGATCTTTTAAAAAAATTACCAAAAGAAACCCACAGTTAAGGGATCGGATTACTGAAGTATTAATTCTGTTGGCGGAAGATCCTTTCACCCCATCTTTGAAATCTCATAAGTTAGCTGGTAACTTAGATGGTCTGTGGTCTTGTTCTGTTGCCTATGATTGTAGAATCATTTTTGAATTCTCAGAGGAAGATGATGTATTGGAAGTATTTATTTTACTAGTAAATGTTGGCAATCATGATGAAGTTTATTGACAATGAATAGCACGGTTGAGTTACAAACACTGACAGATTATCTCAATCTCAATTATCCGATCGTCCTCCATGCCGATCCGGAAGGCGGCTATGTTGCCGAAATCAAAGATTTACCTGGCTGTCTGACTCAAGGAGAAACGATCGAAGAAACAATGAAAAACATTAACGAAGCGCGAGAATTGTGGTTAGAAACAGTATTTGAATTAGGTAAATCTATTCCATTACCTAGCGATTAGATAGCGATCGAGATGTTTAAATTAAAGTTCTAAACTCCTCTCGATCTAATTGACAATCTCTGAGAATTTGGTTTAACAATCCAATTCCAATTGTTTCACCCGAATGAACTGGAACGACAGTACATCGCTCGTCTGGATGTCTCAAGAAGTGATGGCTGCCGCGAACTCTAATCACTTCAAAGCCAATCTTTTTTAGTGCTGTAATTACTTCTCTACCTGTTAAACTTGGTAACTTACTCATTAGCTCTAGATTTCGACAGCGACCCGTTGCAATCCGATGAATTCTAGATTATCTGTCGATTGAGATTTTACTTCCAGACACAAAATAATTGCTTCCCTAATCCGCTCTATTAATTCATCAAGAGATTTAGCCTGGGTATGACAACCAGGTAGGCTAGGCACAGAAGCTACAAAGTATCCATCCAGATCGCGTTCGATGATGACGTTGAATTCTTTACTCATAGTAATGAAAATAGTAGCTGTTAGCTTTTAATATAGCTTACCTTAATGGTGGATGTCAGAATCGAGATTGTATCAATCGATCGAGCATAATTATTGATAGACAACTTCCAAAACGCTCACGCGCATTTTTAAGTTTTTCCACCGAGGATCGTCGTCGGCTAATTGTAAACCGTCGCCACTGACTGCTCGATACTCCTTGGGAAATTGCTCGATCGCTTTTTCATTCGCATCGACTTTGAGACTCATGCCGAAAAAAGGATA
>NZ_JANPGM010000074.1:0-9123 GCF_031423935.1 Chamaesiphon sp. VAR_69_metabat_338 | reverse complement strand
ATACTGTCTTCTAGTGTACTTGCTTCCGGTGGAAATCTAAGTGGGTAAGACGAGTTTATCCTTAGCCCCGAATTCTTTCGGCGATCGCTAAAATTGCAAATTTAGGTAATGCCAGGGCGCGCCGCCAGCGACTGGGTTCTTGGGCGATCCGATACATCCATTCCAAATCGAGATTGCGGATGTACTGCGGGGCGCGATTTTTGACTCCAGACCACACGTCAAAACTACCGCCGACCCCAATCCAGATCGCTTGCGGACACAGATGAAAATTGTCGCGAATCCAAGTCTCCTGTCGGGACATCCCCAAAGCTACAAAGATGATTTTTGGCTGAGTAGTTGTAATTTGGTGCAACAGTTTTTCCTTGGCATCTGCATCGAGATAACCGTGCTCGACGCCGACGATCTGTAAATCTGGCAATTCAGCTCGCCACTTTTGGGCCGCACGATTGACGATCTCGGGTTTGCCACCATAGAAAAACACTGGGTAGTTATGCTCTGGTTGCGCCGCCAACCGCAGCAAATCTTCACCCAAATCGATGCCAGCATAGCGCGGCTGATCGATCCCATGCAATCGCAAGGCCATAATAATCCCCGAACCATCTGGAGTCACCAAGTCCGCCTGTTGAACGATCTTCGCTAGCTCGGTGTCGTGACTTGCCTGAATCACGATTTCGGCATTCATCGTCACGACATGGGTACCGATCCCTTGTTTGAGTCGGTCGATCAGCCACGGAGTATATTCAGCCGCCAGGTGTACTGGTTGACCCAAAATCTTAAATTGTGGCAACGGTGTAGAGACGCGATCGGACATGGAATTAACTGGGTGGTTTAATGATACGTTCATCGTCAGAAAGCTATGGTTATCGATCCTGGAGATGCGCTGGCTAGAGAGGCTCCGCCAACGAGTCTACTGGCTTGGCATCGATCGAGAATAGTGGCTATAGCGCAATTATTACCGATCGACTGTCGATCGGATATCGGCTAAAAACATTAATAACGATCGGTTGGCGTTGGCTCCGGCTGGCGCAAGCTACTACGAACTGCTGCTGGAAATTGCGATCGGGTGCGGTCGCTTGGCTACTGAGTATCGTTTAATTGAGCGAGCAACCACTCATCGATTGGTTGGCCATCAGTTCGGTGTAGCTCGACTGCGATCGTCATGACTGCTCTAGAACCAACAGGTGCGGGTTTTTTGGTGAAACTAATCTCATAATCAGCGGGATTCTCATTCCGTTGCTTGAGCCAATCCTCGACCTTTGTTTTCGCAAATAAAGATTGACCACTCTCAAACAGGCGATTAATTTGGAGTTGGATGCTATGAGGATTGTGTTGAGCCATAGGAATACTTGAATTAGTTTCAGAGTCGGTCTGGATTGAATATTCGCCTGCTCGGGGCGATGCTGTTACGCTAGAGATTCACCCTCCGTTGGCGTAGCCTACCGGAGGTAATCGATGGCAATCTGCTAGTGCATTGACTTTTGTCGATTGAGACTAGTTACCTACTGCCGAGCTAAAATTGAGATTGCTGCAAATCTTGCTACCACTGTTTTCAAATTAAACCACATTTTTTATAGTTTAATTTTACCTACTTCTGACACTAGTCGATGTTATTTATTGCTTTTGTTTGCTGTCTGGCGGTTTATGTTGCGGTCAATCTCGGTGCTAATGATGTTGCCAACTCGATGGGTACATCGGTTGGCTCCAAAGCGATTACCATCGGCCAAGCGATTGTCATTGCGGGCATCTTAGAATTTACCGGCGCGGTCTTATTCGGTCGCCAAGTATCTTCAACTTTGGCAATTAGTATTGCCAATCCAGACTTATTTATTACTCAGCCCCACACCTTACTCCTGGGAATGATTGCAGTGCTGCTAAGTTGTGGCTTGTGGTTGCAAATTGCCACTACCAAAAACTTACCAGTCGCGTCTTCGCACGCAGTCGTAGGCGCGATCGCGGGCTTTAGCTGGGTTGCTGCTGGTGCCGAAGCTGTCCAATGGTCGGCACTAGGCAAAATTTCGCTCGCCTGGGTGTTTACGCCTATATTTAGCGCATTGGTGGCGGCGGGTTTTTATCTGGTCATTAAAACCTGGATTTTGGATCGGGAGCAACCCTTGGTACAACTCAACCAATGGGTGCCGTGGCTGTCACTGACGCTCGTAGGTGTCTTTGGCGTGATTGTCTTGCCGACTGTGGTTGATACTTTACCTGCGGACTTTCTCCCCACCGTGCCGAGGCACGATTTTACACTGGGCTTAGGTGGCATGGCCGCGATCGCGATCGCGTTCTCAGGCTGGCGGAGACTGGCAGCAGAAACCGTGCCTGTCGCAACCGATCGTCAAGGTATTCAAGCAGTCATCGAGCGGCAATTAGCCCGGTTTCAGCTCTTAAGTGCCTGCTGCGTAGCATTCGCTCACGGTTCCAACGATGTGGGGAATGCGATCGCCCCGTTGGCGACTATTCTCTATATTCAAAGTACGGGTACAGTTCCCCAGTCTAGTTTAGAGATTCCCTTGTGGGTGCTCGTACTTGGCGGCGTCGGGATTGTCGTCGGGTTGGCCATTTGGGGCAAACAAGTAATTGCCACCATTGGCGAAGGAATTATCAAACTCGAACCTAGTAGCGGCTTTGCTGCCGAACTCGCCACCGCTGCCACAATTTTGATAGCTTCGAGTCAAGGTTTACCCGTCTCGACTTCTCATGCCTTAGTGGGCGCGGTAGTGGGCGTTGGCGCGGTCAAAAATTGGCGATCGCTCAGTGTCGATACGCTCAAATCGATCGCCTTGGCTTGGGTCATCACGATTCCGATCGCTACTGTTCTGAGTGCTGGCATTTTTATCATTTTACGTACTTGGTTGTAAGTTATAGCAACCGTCAAGGCGGTTACGACAGTTCGACCATTACAGCTACACCCCCGACTTCTCAAAGAAGTCGGGGGTGTGTCCTAACCAGCTTGGCTACTGCTGCTCTACCAGCCGATCTCGATGCTCTATCTCTGGATGGTCGATCTCCCAAATTTCAGCTCCGTGGTTGTTAGCAATCGCTAATTTGATTACGATCGATAGTTAATAGCTAAGTCGAATTGTGAGTGCGAGCATCGATAAGCTCGATCGATTTAGATCGCCAGATCGAAAGATCGAAGTTACCAAACTTGAAGTTTTCTAAGGGAGAATTAACGATGAGATATCGCCGACTGGGACGCTCTGGCTTGCAAATTAGCGAACTATCGATCGGATCGTGGATTACTTATGGCAATCAGGTCGATGAAAGCGTCGCCATCGATACGCTCGCAGCAGCTAGAGATGCGGGAGTCAACTTCTTTGACAATGCGGAAGTATATGCTGGCGGTCGATCGGAAACCTTGATGGGGAACGCGCTCAAACAGCTCGGTTGGGCGCGAGAAGATTATATTATCTCGACTAAATTTTACTGGGGCATTGCCTCTGGCCCCAATCGCAAAAATACCCTCAATCGCAAATATCTCCACCACGCGATCGAGGGTTCGCTCAAGCGGTTGCAATTGGATTGCATCGATCTGGTATTTTGCCATCGCCCCGATCCGCATACGCCAATTGAAGAGACTGTCTGGGCGATGCACGACATGATTCAGAGCGGCAAAGCCCTCTACTGGGGCACCTCGGAATGGTCGGCAGCCGAAATCGTTAGTGCATGGCAGATTGCCGAGCGGCATCACCTCCACAAACCCGTCATGGAGCAACCCCAGTACAACCTATTCCACCGGCAGCGAGTGGAAACAGAATACGCCCGCTTGTATGAGGATTTGGGATTGGGATTGACCACTTGGAGTCCGCTAGCTTCGGGCGTCCTGACGGGTAAATATGCCGATGGTATCCCGGTTGGCAGTCGTTCGACCTTACCCGGTTATGAATGGTTGCAACCATTGGTAACGAATCGGGAGTGGATTGCTGCTACCGAGCGATTGCGCCCGATTAGTCAGGAACTAGGCTGCACCCTGTCCCAATTGGCGATCGCCTGGTGTGCCAGCAATCCCCATGTCAGTACTGTAATTACGGGTGCAAGTAACAAAAATCAAGTTATAGAAAACATGAAAGCGATCGATCTCATTCCCCGACTCGATGCTGCGGTGCTGCAACAAATCGAAAAAGCGATCGGCAAAATCGATAGTAATTCATCTGCATAGTTTCGATCGAATCTATCGATCGACACAAATAAATCTCAGAAACATCATTCGCTTGAGAGACATTAGATCTTAATGATATTGATATCGTGGATGTAGTATTTGTTTGAAATTCAGATAGATGAGTTTGTCTAGTCGATCGAATCTTGACGATCGTCACTGATAGCGGCTGGCTTGGAATTTGACGAGCCGCTTTAACATCGATAATAATAGTGGAGACGCGATGGCATGGCAAGTTCTTATCAAGTCAGACTATACAACACAGCGGAAGGCATCGACCAAACGATAGAAGTGCCAGCCGATAAATATATTTTGGAAGCCGCCGAAGAGCAGGGGATGGAACTACCCTACTCTTGTCGGCAGGGCGTATGTTCGACTTGCACTGTCAAAACGATTGAAGGTACGGTGGATCAGTCAGAAGGAACTTACCTCAGCGACGAACAAATCGCTGCTGGCTATGTGTTGATTTGCATCTCACATCCCACATCAAACTGCGTATTTGAGACTCACAAAGAGGAAGAAGTCATCGGTTGATGTTTCGGCGATTCAGTCGATCGAACTGTATTGAAACATGAACCCGCGATCGCTCTAAACAATCGTATTAGCAGCTAGATATTCACCCTGAATTATCCGGTCTAGGATAATTTAATCAACCCAATTGACAATGTGTCTCGCCACCTAACTCGATCCAGCCGCGAATCAGACCGGAAGTAGACTGAGCCGCCGCGCATCGACCCGCCGCATCGATCGCGATCGCGCCACCCTCGCCATTGACCTTCGCGACTAAATAATCGATGCCAGCTTGCGCCGCAGCTTGGGCATCCATGCCCCGAAACTGGACGAAATCAGAAATCGTCTTGGCAAACACGGTTCGCAAAAACTGTTCGCCGTAGCCCGTTGCAGACACCGCACAGGTATCATTGTCAGCAAATACCCCCGCACCGACGATCGGCGTATCGCCAATCCGTCCCCAGCGTTTGTTGACCAAGCCACCCGTAGATGTAGCAGCGGCGAGATTGCCGCGAATGTCCCGTGCCACTGCGCCGACGGTGCCTAGCTTCTGGGACGGTTTAATCCGCTCGTGGTCTAGTGTCATCCGTCCGGCTACTTGCGCTTCCGCCAATTGTTTAATCCGCGCCTCGGTGATGAAGTATTCGTCAGGAGACAGCTCGACCCCACAAAATTTGGCAAACTCCAACGCACCATCGCTGGCTAATAATACATGCTCGCCGCGATCGAGTACTCGCCGCGCTAAGGAAATCGGATTTTTGATATTAGGAACGCAAGCCACCGCTCCCGCACGGAGGTCACTGCCATTCATCAGTGCCGCATCCATTTCCACCTTACCATCGGCATTGAGCACCGAGCCACAGCCCGCATTGTAAAGCTTGTCGTCTTCGAGGAGTGTCACGCAATATTCCACCACATCCAAGGCACTATCGCCGCGTTCTAATCGCGCGCGACCCTGTTCTAAGATTGCCGTAATACTCTGTTTGAATTCGACTTCGGTTGCTTCGTATTTAAGATCCTCTAAGGCACCAGCACCACCATGAATCATCAGGGAGTAAGGATTGGGCATGAGTTCGATCGATTATGGAGTAATGGATTGAGTATACTTCACTGACTGCGATCGATCTAACTGCGATTAAAAATCCAGGGTAGGGGCATCAATCACCCTTACCCTGGACGAAGATTTAATGAAGCTTAAATTATGCAGGATTAACTTGCGGTTGACGATTGTGGAGCAAATTAATCACGGCGGCTTTTTCTAGGAGTCCGACTAACAAACCATCGGTATCAGTGACACTCAGCGTCGTGACATGCTTGGATTCCAATTGTTCGATCGCTTGTAACAACGGTCGATCGCTAATGATAATTGTCGATGGCTCGACTGAGTGCATGATTTCGCTGACTAAAGTATGCGCCCAGCGATCGGATCGGACATCTTTAAGAGCGTCGAGAGCTAGTTCGCCGACTAAGTGCCCAGAGTCATTTGTAACCAAGAATTTCTGCCAATTGCTGCCAGTCAATGTGCGGTGGTCTACAAATTCGCGCAGGGTGACATCCTCACGAATCATCGGACTGTTGGGAGTTACCGCATCGGCAACAGTCAATCCCGTCAGGCGTTCTTGTACTCGTGCAAACTGAGCGGATTTACCAGCATTTTGCAACAAGAACGAACCGATCAGGAGGTTCCAAATATTATCGAAGCTACCATACAAGACTAGCGGAATTAGCCCAGAAGCGATCGCCACCCAGCCAAAACCTTGACCGACGATGCTAGCTATTTTGACACCTTGATACTGGTTGCCAGTGACTTTCCAGACGATCACTTTGAGGATATTGCCACCATCGAGGGGTAAGCCAGGGATGAGGTTGAATAAACCGAGTGAGAGGTTAATGCCAGCTAGGACTGCGGTAATAGCAGCGACGGGGCCAGTAATATGTGTGGCAAACCCGAAGGCAGTTAAAATTCCGGCGATGAGTAAGCTGACAGCAGGGCCAGCGATGGCGACCCAAAAGGCGGCACCAGGAGTATCAGATTCTTTCTCTAAGCTGGCTAAACCACCGAAAATGAACAGGGTAATCGAATTTACCTTAATCCCCTGTTTGATGGCGACAAAGCTGTGTCCCAGCTCGTGGGCGAGGACGGAACTAAATAACAGTAAGGCTGTGAGCAAGCCGAGTAAGAAGGGACTAGCACCTAGCAAATATGGAAATTGCGCGGCTAAACCTTCACCATAGCTCCACGTCACCAGCCCCAATACTAGAAACCAGGTAGGGTTGATATAAAACGGGATGCCAAATAGGGAACCAACACGAATACCATTCATCGTAGCGACCTCTGTATCTGAGTCTAAGACTAATTATTTGCTCGAATACGTCTATTGTAACGAGATATTAACTAGGTTCTCAGGATTCAGGCTGCGTAATATCCGGCTTCCGGAGTTCGGTTTTGGGAGCCAACTAGGTTTGGACTGTGAATTTGTCAGGATGAATGCCACGATCGATCCATGTAATTGCGGCTTCTGCACTCATTAATCCTGGTGGCACTCGGAGAATATGAATGTGTCCAGTCGAAGGGCAAGTCATCTTGAGGATTGCTATTGATTCGGTTTCCAGATATCCAGAGAATTCTGTCTCTATATATATTTGTTCGATGCCATCAATTTCTAGCAAGGTGTATTCTCGCCAAGTATCGATCGTGACTGCATTTAGTTCGTTTAAAATTTTTTCGTAGCCTAGTTGACCGAGTAAGATACTTCTAATCGTGGCATTACTTTCATCCAATAACCACTCAGAGTTCCAATCGCGATAATTAGCCCAATATCTATGTGGAAGTTACACATTGAATAACCAAACCCAACTTAAATTAGACAAATGTTGGAGAACTGAGACATTTGATAAGTGATTATCTGCCAGGTGAAGAGTAGTGAGATTAATTAGATTGGTAATACTTAGTGGCAACGCAGATAACTGGTTCTGGTCTAGATGCAGCCAACGTAGATCTGTCAGATTGCCGATGCTTTCGGGTAGAGTAGTTAATTGATTTTGATTTGAAGATAACCATGTCAGCGCGGTCAAATTACCGATACTGTCTGGTAGAGCAGTTAATTGATTGCAATCGAGTTTTAACCACCGCAGACTAGTCAGACTGCCGATACTTGCTGGTAGCGTTGTGAGTTGCCGATCGCTTAAATCTAGTTGGCGCAATCGATCGCGTCGATTTGTTCCACTTCTACGCCCATAGGTCGAGATCTACACTTGCTAAAAAGAACTAGCTAGATGAAAAGCAGGTTAAACCGATTCCGATCGTCAACAATAGTCTTAATTCCTCTATATGTAGCCAACCTTAAAGATCCCTCCTTTGATATATATCGTCCCACCAAGAGATCGCGGTACGATCGGGACATATCATTTTTTTAGAGCGAGGTAGATAATATGAAACCAATGATTTGGCATCCAGAAGAGAAGGATAAAAAAGTCAACGAATACATCGATAAAACCAATCGCGCCCCCTACTTTGGGATTATTTTTGCGATCCTGGGAATATTTACTGTATTTACCTCAGCAGTATTATTAGGTGCATTCTAAACTAAAATTTCAAGCTCGTTGAGAGTCTGACTACCAGCGAGCTTCAAGTCCGCTCGATCGCGCGGGAATTGCCATGCCACCAGTCAGCTCAAACTGTTACTGATGGCTAAAACATCGTCAGAATTGAAATTAGCTCTCAGAGCAATTTCGAGCGCGTTAATTAATCGATCGATTCAGTCGGATGTGTTGCTTTGACCTTTTTTGGCTTGAGATTTTGACTAAAAAATCCAGTAGTCATCAGCCAAGCTTCGGTGGCAGCTTCAGGAGCGTAATTTTCGCGCCTATCGCTCATAAAACCATGTCCGGCTTTGGGAAACAGATTGAGGATATAACGTTTTTTGGCTTTGGATAGTGCCGCTGCAACTCGACCATGTTCGTCAGCGGCAATCATTTGGTCTTCGCTACCATAGATCAGCATAATGGGTGCTTGCATGGTGGCTACGCGATCGAGGAGCGATTTTCGCCCGACTGGATCGGTGGCAGCGTCGATACCACCGCCATAAAAAGAGACGGCTGCTTTGATTTTGGCAGGGTAGCTAGCATTCGTCAAAAAAGCATATCGTCCACCCATACAAAAGCCAATTACCCCGATCCCATTAGCATTAATTTCCGACCTACCCGTCAGAAAATCGATACTTTTGCCAACATCGCTCATCACCGCATTATCATTGAGCGATTTGAGTTTGGCTACTGCCCCAGTCACATCGGTATAAGCATAAGTAGTGCCCCGATAAAAGTCTGGCGCGATCGCTGCAAACCCAGACTGCGCCAGCCTGTCGCAAATACTCTTACACCATTTATTCAAACCAAAAGCTTCCATTAACACGATAACAGCGGGAAATTTCCCCGTCCCGGCTGGAGTTACGTAATAG
>NZ_JANPGM010000073.1:0-5918 GCF_031423935.1 Chamaesiphon sp. VAR_69_metabat_338 | reverse complement strand
AGTGTTTTTGACCGCTGCTATCGGCATAACCCCGCATTACGACTCCGCCAGCATACAGACCCGTAAAGTCTAGGCCAGACACTACTGGTAATAAATTAGCGACTACTTCAGCCGCTGGTAATAAGTCCCCAGCATGAACCTCGTGGCTGGTAGCCGTGCCGGTCGGCAATACGAGATAGGGATCGATAGGTAATTGCGGCACTTCCAATCGCAGGGCGGCCAACGCGGCTTGTGCCTGGGGTAAATCGATCTCTGGGTCGCCAGTGAAGGGAAACTCTACCGAACTGCTCCGCTGTTGGGAAATCAGTTTCAGTTGTAGACTACCATCGGTCACGATCCCAGTCTGGCGCACTTTAGCGTGATTGAAGCGGGTAAACTGACTGACTTCGCCTTGCAACCGTAACGTAAATTGCTCGTCAGCATGGAGGTTAGCGGTTAAGTCTGCCAACACTCGATCGAAACTAGTCTCTAATCGATCTATCACTGAAATTTATTAAATATTGGTGCGCAAGCTACCTAGATATTCGTAGCTCAACTCTAGTTTACAATATTTTTCCAGAGGTTAACTTTCTGTAGATTCTCCGCAGTCTGCACTCTCAATTTCATAAGTATTGCTGGCGATCGACAATTTAGGTGCTAGCTTAATAAACGAACAGCAAACAGCTTTGATTTCCAGCCGAAAACTACAGTTCAGGTTAGATTTCATCTAACAGGAGAAAAGCTAGTTCCAGATTATTTGGATATTGTTTGCCTCACTCCGACTCCAGAAGCAACACAAATCGACAACCTACATATCTCTAAAATACTGTTTGGACGGGAGCCATCCACTACTAGGCTAGTGCAACTCCACATTTGACAAACTTAGCAATTAGAGATCTCTGAGCTATTGTCGTAGTGTTGCTTTTGCCATGTATGCTTGCGAGAATTCTTACCTGTTAGAGATATTTGTGATTCTTAGCTACTAATTTGCAAGCGCATTTTACTGGCAATCGTTTGGGATTCTTGCTGGAGAAAATCAAAGAAAGTATTAGCCAGAATTGACAGTTGTTTGTCGGCGGGATAAATCAAATACCAATGCCGTTCGATCGGAAAATGTTGGACATCCAAAATCGTCAATCCTGACATCGCAGCTTCTGGGGTAAAAGTATGTTGCGACAGGACTGAAATCCCCAAACCTACGCCAATCGCTTGTTTGATCGCTTCATTACCGCCCAATTCCAAGCGCACCTTGACCGATACATCATGCTTGGTAAATAATTGTTCTACCGCTGCCCGTGTCCCCGAACCACGTTCGCGCATGATAAATGGCTCGTTTTGCAGCCTGGTAATTGGGATGTTTTTCTCTTGAGCCAGGGGATGATTTTTAGGTGCAATCACTACGAGTGGATTTTCTAAAAATGGGTGTAAGGCAACATCTAACCTGTCGGGTATTTTGCTGATGATATATAAGTCATCGAGATTTTCATTGAGTCGTTCTAACACTCGCTCGTGATTGGTGATTTCAAGAGCAACATCTATCCCTGGATATAATTGGCAAAATGGCGCGATCGCGCGCGGCATAAAATATTTAGTGGTGGTAATCGTCGCAATTCGGAGTTTGCCTTGTTTGAGACCTTGAAGATCGGTAACTTTCATTTCAAACCGCGATAATCGATCGAAGATTTCGCGACAAGTAACTAATAATTCCTGTCCGGCTTGGGTCAGGTATAACTTTTTACCAATTTGCTCGAATAGGGGAATGCCGACATTTTGGGTAAGCTGTTTGATCTGCATCGAAACTGTCGGCTGTGTCAAAGACAACTCTTCTGCTGCGCGAGTGATACTGGTTAATCTCGCCACAGTTTCAAATACTTTTAGTTGATGGAGAGTAGATTGACGCATGTTGTTCGATTAACCGTTAGTAGTTGCGAGAATGTCTGCGAAATTAATGTCGTAACCGATTTACTCGAACATCTTCATTGTCGGAACGATCTCCAGCCATCTTACCATTGGCGATCGACAGCCGCTCGGGGCGGAGATTTATACAATGATTGTATATTGTTCTGACGATCGATTAGGCGCGGTCGTCTAGTTAGCTCATTTGTAGCCAGGAAATCGCTGTCGTGAGTCCTCTCTAGCTACCAGCACTGTCGATCGACAGTGCGAGTCGATCGTCAGCTCCGATTCCCCCAAGCGTCAAGCTATACTAGTTTCATAATCCCCATCGCATATTTCTGTATGGAACGCGGTTTAATGTGGCTCCCGTTGCTCGGAGCATTTATCTGGCTGGCAAGAGCTGGTGCTACTGAGTATCAAAAAATTGAAGCTTACAAGCGATGGGCGGTAGGATTCGATCGCTGTAAGTATGATATTTATGCCGTGATGGGACTCAAAGATCGCGAAATTAGTTGGGGTAAACCAACTAAAGCCGAACCGAAAAATTTGCGTACATTTAGCCTCGATCGCATTAATAAGATTCAATTAATCGTCGATAATCGGGCTGTCGATTTAGACGATTTACCTGTAAAAGGTAAGAAGATCGATCTGCGGTTTGAATCGATCGATCCCACGGCTGAATCGATCGAGATTCCGTTTACGGAAGTACCGATGGCGGCTGAGTGGGCAAAGTTTCTCAATCGATCGATCGCCAAATCTGAATAAGTAGCTGGACATAATTAAACTGACGATCGCGAAATCGCCCTCACCCCCAACCCCCTTCTCCCAATACCTACCGTGTACACACAAGTCGGATAGACTTAGTTTCTAGATCTGAATCCCCCAAACCCCCTTCAAAAGGGGGCTAAGATCCGGATCTTAGTCCCCCTTTTGAAGGGGGATTTAGGGGGATTTTCACCAATGTCGCCTATTTCTAGAGATGTGTAGACACGGTAGCCTTGGAGGGGTGCCCGACAGGGCGGGGTGGGTAAATCTCCGCTAAACCTAAGCAATTGCTCGAACGAATCCGCCAACTTTCCAGCGACCATCGATCGATCTTGGTTATCTAAACAGATCCCAACTGGGTTCTGTCAAGATCGATTAATAATCGCGCTCGAATTTGGCCATTAATTATTAAGCGATCGTATTTAAGTATTTAGATCGGATCGATCGTCAAAAATCGATCTAGTTACTAACGGTATATCCAGCATCCCTAATAGTTGCTGTCAGTGTATCCACAGGTAGTTCGCTCTCGATTTGGACTAGTTTGGTTTGTGGGTCGGCAGTAATTTTCGCTTGCGGATCTACTGCATGAATAGCGCGATCGATCGTCGCCACACAAGCACCACAAGCGAGATCGGGAACGGTAAATGTTATTTGCATTATGAAGATTGAATGAAAAGCTAATGGGCGCGATCGATCGAGTCAGGATGAAGTATCACAGATCGATCGTCGCGCGTAATCGATCGCTCGATCGCGACACTTTCAGGTAGGATGTGTTACTAAATCAAATATAGCTACACTGCTAATTAATCTAACATTCACTAGTACAGTCTTTATCAAACACCCCTAAGATCTACAGTACAATTTCCCAGGTGTACATCGGAAGGTAAATTTTATGAGTCGATCCCGATGGGGCAGTAATCGGACGAGTCTCTCGTCTGCTGAAGATACGCAAACTGCGCTCGCTTCCAAAAAATCTTGGCGATTGCCATGGCCGCTAGTTATTGGTATTCCACTCACACTCGGTGGCATTTGGTTCGTTCAACAGGTTAGCCTCAGACATTTCAACCAGCGAGTCCATCAGTTCCAGCAAGATATCGACAAGCTCCCCGGTCGCACTTTGCCCCCAGCCGCGCGGCTCGGTTTTCAAAAAGAGCAAATTATGCTCGAACGCGATCGGATTAATGCGCAAAATGGTGTCTACAACCTACTGTTTCAGGGCATTGAGGTTCTTATCCTGGGCGGCCTCGCTTACACGGCCTGGAACTATTTACGCCGGACTGATGGTCAATTTCAGCAGTCTCAGCAGCGGCTGATTACCGATCGATTCAGTCAAGCGATCGCCCATCTAGCTAGCGATAAGCTGGAAATTCGGCTGGGCGGTATTTATACTCTCGAACGCCTCGCGCAAGAGTCAGAAGAGGACTACTGGCTGACGATCGAAGTTTTAACAGCTTTCGTGCGCGAACGCTCGGCCACCAGGGAAACTACCGTAAATCCACCACTCGGAGGGAACCCACCCGCGAACAATCCAGATCGATCGCTGACAATTGTCGGTGGGAGCGAGGTGGCTGCCAGTCGCAAACAACCGTCGCCATCCAAAGTACCGACGGATATTCAAGCTGTGATGACGATTTTAGCCCGCAGAGACACGAGTAAAGATCGACCCGAGCGGATTATCGGACTGCGCGAGAGCAATCTTCGCGATGCCGATCTCAATGGGATCGATTTGCGAGGTGCCGATCTGTGGAAAGTAAATTTCCGCGAAGCCCAGTTGTGGCAAGCGAAATTAGCAGGTGCCTCTTTGGGACGCGCTAATCTCCGCGAAGCCAGCCTCTGGCAAGCCAATCTCGAAGGTGCCTATCTGTGGAAAGCCAACCTCGAAGGTGCCAATTTAACAGAGGTAAATCTGGAGCAAGCCAATCTCGATGGGGCAAACCTCAAAGGTGCGAACCTCCAACAAACCAATCTCATTAACGCCGATCTGCGCAATACGGTCGGACTGACACGCCAACAACTTAGTGATGCCATTTACAATGCCACTACTCAGTTGCCAGATTTTTAGAGCGGGTCTAAACATAGCCTCGATCGACTAATATAGATATCCCTGACTGGTAATTTCAGGCCGTTGCCACGATCTTTTACTTTGTGGTTTTCTGGCCTCACTGTTTTAAATAAGTTGCACTACTTGTCGATCGATCTAGCAATTGAAGATAGCTGATCTCCATTGATGTTTAATGCTTATTTTTACGCCACCGATCGATCTCGGCAGTTTGCAACGTCATTAATTCTTGAATGCCCACATCGGCGAGATCCAATAATTCATTTAATTTCTGACGGCTAAAACTGCCCGATTCTGCCGTACCTTGGACTTCAATTAGTTCTCGCTTATCAGTCATCACCACATTAAAATCGACATCCGCCGCTACATCTTCGGGATAATCCAAATCGAGAAATGCGCTATCTTCAATCAGTCCTACCGACACTGCGGCAACTTGACAGATGAGCGGCGATCTACTCAGATCGCCTCGATCGATTAGCTGATGGATCGCTTCCACCAAAGCCACGTATCCGCCGGTTATTGCCGTCGTGCGGGTACCGGCATCCGCTTGGATGACATCTGCATCGACCAGGATCGTTTTCTCCCCCAGAACCGCAAAATCGAGGGTCGATCGCAAACTCCGACCGAGCAATCTTTGAATCTCCTGTGTCCGTCCCGACAACTTCATTACCTCCCGCTCGTGCCGCTGCGGTGTTGCACCAGGTAGCATTCGATACTCAGCGGTCAGCCAGCCCGTTCCCGTGCCTGTCAAAAACTTGGGCACGCCATCTTTGATGGTGACGGTACATAACACACGGGTATCGCCACAATCAGTCAGCACCGAACTGGTAGCAAATTTCGTAAAGTCGCTCTGGAAGCTTATCTGACGGAGCTGATTCGGCTGACGGTGTGGGCGGAGTTGCATCTTAATTGGCGGAATCATTGTACTACAGTCGGACAGGTGCCGATCTAAATTCTTGTTAACTTTTAGTGAGAATTTAAATCCCTAGCATCTACAACCATCCTAACCCCTATTCCCTATTCCCTAACCCCTATCCCCTAAATAGGTACTTGACCGATCGCATATTTAGTGTTTGACTGGATAAACGTTCGGAAGCAAACGCTATATATTGTCTACTATAGACTACCGATCGGACAAGCAGATCCCAACGGGGAAGACCTTTTGAATGAAATGCGGCTCATTTACGTTGAATATGATTGCACAATTAAATAGTCATCC
>NZ_JANPGM010000072.1:0-5044 GCF_031423935.1 Chamaesiphon sp. VAR_69_metabat_338 | reverse complement strand
CCGTTAGACCTTGTAGGGTTTACCTTGTTGTATTGCTTAGTTGTCTGTTCTTCCTTAGATTCCGTCTATTCTACGATGGGAATTGTGTTCACACGATTCAGTGATGTCCAATCATTGAATCCACCCATTTACCTTTTGGTTAGAGCCTGTCAGCCTGATTTGGCTCATTACATTGTGACGTAGTTTATCGACAGTTCATGTAAATTAATCATAGAAGAACTCCCTCTTGCTCTATAACCAGCTTAGGCTGCCAGTTATGGTTACTTTCAGGGTCTGCATTCCACCTTTTTCGTTACCTACTGGGGCGTGACCGGACTCAAGGAGTCTTTTCTGTGAGGGTAAGGGGTGTGAAACCCTCAGAGGAGTAGGCTCCTCGGACTAAGCGACCTTTCAAGTCGCGCTGGACAGTATTGTCCGGTCGGCGTCAGTACTATTCCCAGTCCCCCACTCCCAACTCTCATCCGGTGGTACAGCAACTCCGTCCCCTGCCTCTGTAACAAAACTTATCTTTTTTTTAATATTTGCCCGCCAATCCTCTACGATCTTTCGCAGACCACTTTTTAGAGAGTTCGATCTCTACACACTTCTTCATAAACAAGCTATCGGTAAGCGAAACGTTTTAATCTAAAAGGTGTGCTAGTTTTGCTAGCGACAATTTTTATCGACGGGGAACCGAGATTAAACGTCTAGAGCGACCTGATTTATTCAAACTTCGATCGAGTTAAAGAGCGGTGCGCAAGCGTACGTCTGGCCTTAGGTTTAGATTGTGCGATCGGGACTAGCGATCGGCTGGAGATCTGTAGGATTGACAACCGATCCCCAACTTCGACACCCTTATCAACGCAGGCAGCAAACCAGCGTTTGACGCTCGATTAGGCTTAAGGCAGTAAAAAAAATATTCGGTTGGGAGATTTAGGATCTAATGAGTGTTAAGGCAAGTGGTGGCGGCTCTCTATCCCGTCCAAATTTATATCAAACACTACCAGTTGCGACTATTTCGCAAGCAGAGCAGCAAGATCGGTTTCCGGCAATCGGCGAACTGAGCGAGCTAAAGAGTTATTTTCAATCTGGAGCTAAACGGATCGAAATCGCCAAAATTATCACTGATAATTCTGAGTTGATTGTTTCTCGTGCGGCGAACCGGATTTTTGTCGGTGGATCCCCAATGGCCTTTTTGGAAAAGCCAGCAGTCTCCGAGCAAAAAGTTGCAACGACTTTTGCTAGCGGTACCAAACAAACTGAATCCACGCTGGGAACTGCGACTTTTGTGGAAGCTAAGGGCAGCTTCTTCTCGAACATCACTTCCCTATTTACCGCCACTGGTGCGGGGGCGATTCCAGCAGGTTTCCAGCCGATTAATATTTCCTTGTATGGCCCTGCAAACATGCAGAAGTCCTTACGGGATATGAGTTGGTTTCTCCGTTATGTGACTTATGCGATCGTCGCTGGCGACCCGAATATCATTACGGTGAATACGCGCGGCTTGAGAGAAATCATTCAAAATGCTTGCTCTGTCCCAGCCACAATCGTCGCACTGCAAGAGATGCGCGCGGGTTCGATCGGCTATTTTAGCAAAGACCAAGAAGCTCTAGATATTATTAACCAGTACTTTGAAATCCTGATTAATGAGTTCAAAGCATCGGCACCAGCGAATAAACTCCGCCAGCGTCCATCTGACGACCAGCAAGGTCTGGAACTGCCCCAAATTTACTCCGCTGCTGCCGAACGTCGTGTCAAGTATGCGATGAAGCCAGGTTTGTCGGGTGTTGAGAAAAATGACGTCATCAAAGCGGCTTACCGCCAGGTTTTTGAGAGAGATATCACTCGTGCCTACAGCTTATCGGTTTCCGATCTAGAATCGAAAGTCAAAAATGGCGAAATTTCGATGAAGGAATTCATCCGCCGCTTGGCTAAATCGCCGCTGTATCAGAAGAATTTCTTCCAACCTTATATCAATAGTCGGGCACTAGAACTCGCTTTCCGGCACATTCTCGGTCGCGGCCCATCCTCGCGCGAAGAAGTCCAGAAGTATTTCAGTATCGTCTCTGCTAAGGGCTTAAATGGGCTGATCGATGCCCTCGTAGACTCCTCGGAGTACTCTGACTACTTCGGTGAAGAGACAGTGCCTTACATTCGCGGCTTGGGTCAAGAAGCTCAAGAGTGTCGCAACTGGGGGCCACAACAGAACCTGTTCAACTACAGCGCGCCCTTCCGTAAGATTCCGCAGTTCTTGACGACATTTGCAGCTTACGAGCGGCCACTTGCCGACCAACATGTCTACGGCTCGGGCAACGATCCGCTGGAAATTCAGTTTGGGGCGATCTTCCCGAAAGAAACTCGCAATCCCAGCAACTCGCCAGCACCATTCGGCAAAGATACGCGCCGGATCTTGATCGCGCAAGGCCCAGGGATTAATAACCAACTGAGCAATCCCGGCGCGCGCGGTGTCGCTCCAGGTAGTTTGGGAGCAAAAACTTTTAAACTCGACCAATTACCTGCTTTCCAATCAACTGGGAAAAAAGCCAAAACCGGACAAGGTCGCAGTACGTCCTTCGCTGAAAGTTCGACACAAGCAGTAATTAAAGCAATTTATCTGCAAGTGATGGGACGGGATGTGTATGAAGGTCAACGCCTGAAAGTTAAAGAGATCGAGTTGGAAAACGGCGATATTACAGTCCGCGAATTCGTCCGCGCGCTCGCCAAATCCGATCTGTTCCGCAATACCTACTGGACGAAATTCTATGTATGTAAAGCGATCGAATATATCCACCGTCGTCTGCTCGGTCGTCCGACTTACGGTCGTCAGGAGATGAATAAATACTTCGATCTCGCGTCCAAGAAGGGCTTCTACGCGATCGTCGATGCCATGATCGACTCGACAGAGTACAGCGAAAGCTTCAACGAAGACATGGTGCCTTACAATCGCTATCTCACGCCAGCGGGTGTGAGTATGCGCAACCTGCGCGTCGGCAGTATCGGCGATACGGGTGTCGGCACCCTCACTCAAGCTCAAGCTGAGACTACGCCACGCTTTGTGGAACTCGGCGCGACCAAGGACAATCGATCGCAACCCGATATCGACTTCCGCATCAATCAAGGCGTCAGCAAAAAACGCGAACAAACTAAAGTCTTCAAGCTCACTCAAGCTGGAGATAAAGTTCAGCTCCAAACTGTCATTCGCGCTGCCTATCGTCAAGTCTTTGAGCGGGATATCGAACCTTACATCGTCGCCAATGAGTTTAGCGCGCTCGAAAGCAAGCTCGGTAACGCCGAAATCAACCTCAAGGAATTCATCGAAGGACTCGGTTGTTCTGGCTTGTACCTCAAAGAGTTCTACACGCCTTACCCCAACACGAAGGTTATCGAACTGGGTACCAAGCACTTCCTCGGACGCGCCCCCCTAGATCAAGCCGAAATCCGCAAATACAATCAAATTCTCGCAACAGCGGGGATTAAAGCCTTCATTGGTGCGATGGTTAATGGTACGGAATATTCCGAAGTGTTTGGCGAAGACGTAGTACCTTACAATCGCTTCTTGACCTTGCCAGCCGCTAACTATCCTAATAGCCAAACCCTCTACAACAAGCTCACCAAACAGGATAAACAGCTTGTCGTGCCGAGTTTCGATACGATCAAACCTCGGATGGATATGGCGAAACTCCCAATGACTGGTAAAGCGATTGCCGATAACGCCGCTGCTGCCCGCCAGAAGGAGTCAGAATTGGTCGCTTTGGGACGTTCCTCTAGTCTGACCATGACCGAGTCTAGCGTGGCCACCACGGCGCAAATTGCCCGCGATGCCGCCCGCATTTTTCGGGTGAATGCTAGCACCAGCCAATCGGAAGCGACGATCGCGATCGAATCGCTATACATCCACGTGATGGATCTGAGTAACGGTGAAATTCCCGAGCAGTTCCGCCGTGCGGACTTGGAAAGTCAAGTACGCACTGGTCAGATCTCCATGCGGCAGTTTGTGGCGACATTAACTAGCTCGGATGCGTATATCGATCGCTTCTACACGCCATATCCCAACACCAAGGCGATCGAATTTTTATTCCGTCACCTGTTGGGTCGCGCACCATTAAATCAAGCGGAAGTATCCGATTACAATCGCACGATCGCCGAGCGCGGTTTTGGTGCAGCCGTCATGTCAATGGTCGATGGCGTCGAATACTCTCGCTACTTTGGTGAAGATGTCGTGCCTTATCACCGTTCGCCTTCGTTAGTTGCTGGTAACTAAATAGTCGATCGTCGATCGCGTTGAGATTGAAACAGGAATTTATCCGCTGTCTTAATCTTGAATAAAGCTCTAAACTCCTGCTGTTAGTGAGAGTCTAAAGCTGTCTGTCAACTACAAATAGCTACAATCTACTCGATCGATCCCTAAATCTCGATCGAAAAATTCCAAGATAGGTGAGAATAATTTCTCACCTATCTTTTTATTCTCAACTCCCATACGGTGGTACAGCAACTCCCAACTCCCCGCTCCCCGCCAAATGTACCAATGTCCCAAATAGAACCCGCTCAAACCCCAATTATCGATGCCCTTCAAGAGTGGGTAGCCACAGCCCACGCGCCGTTCTATACCCCAGGACACAAGCGCGGTCAGGGGATGCACCTCCTGTTAAAAGAGCAGTGGGGTACGGCAGTTTTGGGTTGGGATCTGCCGGAGTTGCCAGGACTGGACAATCTCCATGCCCCCTCAGGTGCGATCGAGTCGGCGCAAGTCCTCGCTGCCCAAGCATTTGGGGCACAGCAAACCTGGTTTTCGGTTAATGGTTCGACGGCTGGAGTCATCGCGGCAATTTTGGCGACTTGTGGCGATGGGGATAAGATTATTTTGCCACGTAATATTCATTCCTCGGCGATCGCTGGCATCATTCATGCTGGTGCAGTACCTGTATTTGTCAATCCCAGCTACGATCGAGACTTAGATATCGCACATAGCATTACACCAGCCGCCGTTCAATTCGCCCTAGAGCAGCATCCCGATGCCAAGGCTGTGATGATGGTCTATCCGACTTATTACGGCGTAGGTGGCGAT
>NZ_JANPGM010000071.1:0-4050 GCF_031423935.1 Chamaesiphon sp. VAR_69_metabat_338 | reverse complement strand
ATAAGGCATCGATCGACGGACAAGTCCCCGTTGCCGCCGTAAAGTTGCTGTAGATAAATTTTCCCTCAGCGTCAAATTCTAAATGCGCGCGTTCTGGGGCAAAATAAACAGTATTTGGGGCGGGAGTTTCACCAATATGGGCGATTTTAACATTGAGTTGAGCATCTTCTTTGAGCCAACTAATCAACCCTGTCAAAAAGCCTTCGCCGATATGTTGAGCGCAAATAATGGGGGCAGAAAAATCTTGAGGCAGCGAGGTGATAATCTTGTGAATGGCTTGGGGGCCACCTGTCGATGCGCCGATGGCGATCGCTTTTAAGGCATTTGGATCTTGGGTAATCGCAGTCGGATCGATTGAGTGTGCTGGATTCGTAGATCTAGCTTTAACTCTCACCTGGGAGAGCATCTGAATTTTGGCGAGGAGCCGCTGTTTGACTTGCTCGTACTCGGTATAGTCCCCACTCATCGGTTTTGGAAAAATATCTACCGCCCCTGCTTGCAGCAAGCCAAAGATATTTCTGGTGTCGTCTTCTTGCACGGAGTTGCTAATTACCAAAATCGGTCGTGGAAACTTGGCCATGACTTCTTTGGTTAGTTCCAATCCATCGATCGGTGCCATGTGCAAATCGGTGCAAATAACATCGGGATTGGCAGTAGGGATCAGTTCCAGTGCTTCGCGACCATTGCGAGCAGTACCGACAATTTCCACTTCCGGGCTATCTCTCAAGATGCGTTGCAATAATTCGAGCGCGATGAGCGAATCTTCGACCAGGAGAACTTTGATGGGTGACATGTTAGGGGATAGGGGATAGGGGTTGGGGGATAGGGGTTAGGAATTATAGGGGTAGCAATGCTTCTGTGCTGGACGATCGCGTCCGCACTATTCCCTAGCCCCTAGCCCCTATTCCCTAATTCAATGGTCTAGCCTTAACAGTCATCCCCGATAACACTTTGATTTTGGAGAGGATCTTTTGCTTGATGGCTTCGTATTCGGCGTAGTCACCACCAACGGGTTTGGGATAAATATCGGAAGCTCCAGCTTGGAGGAGTGCGAAGACATTTTTGGTGTCATCTGATTTGACAGAATTGCTCAGAACCAAGATCGGGCGGGGGTAGTTGGCCATGACTTGCTTGGTAAGTTCCAAGCCATCCATCGTATCCATATGAAAATCGGTACAGATTACTGCCGGATTGAGCCGGGGAATCATCGCGAGGGCTTCTTGTCCATTTCGTGCCGTGCCGACGATTTCGACTTCTGGCACAGTTTTGAACAACCGCTGCAACACTTCCATTGCGACGGGAGAATCTTCAACTAAGAGAACTTTAGTAGGAGCCATATGATTAGTTTGGTAAGTGTATCGGGGTGGGAGATGGCGCGGGGTGTATAAGAACACAAGCGTCCGAATTTATTATGCCCAGATCGATTCGATAATCTACTATTCACTCCAAACTCCGAACGCCGAACTCCGAACTCCCAACTTAAATCAGTCTAGTCAGCGTATCCAGCAACAGTTGCTGATCGAAATCACCTTTGGTGAGATAGGCATTTGCGCCAGCTTGGAAACCGCGATCGCGATCGGCTGCTTGGGAGAGGGTGGTGACTAGAACGATCGGCAGATCTTGGTAGCGATCGTGACTGCGAATTTCACTTGTGAGCTTCAATCCACCCCAGCGAGGCATTTCTACGTCGGAGACGACGAGATCGAATTGCCCAGCTTGGAGGGTTTCCCAACCTTCTAAGCCATCTTTGGTGGCCGTAACTTCGTAGCCTGCACCCGTCAGAATCCGCGTCATCTGCGTCCGAATTACCAATGAATCTTCAACCAAGAGGATCGAAGGCGTGGTATCGACTGGCAGAAGTTTGGTAGTGCTACTCGGTGCCAGAGGATTATGCCCTACTGCTGTGGCAAACAGATCCAGAGGATTGAGTACCAAACAAACCGACCCCGTACCCAAAATCGTGGAGCCAGTGATATGGGGAATATTGTGTAGCAGGGGATGGGGCGATTCAATGGTCACTAGTTGGCGATCGTTGATGCGATCGACCAGAAGTGCTAATTGTTGGCGTCCCGACTGGAGCAGCAAACAAGAGATCGAGTTGGCCGTACGGGCGATTTCTCCGGGTGAATTGGGGGCGACCGCCGGTAGAGCGAGCAGATCTGCCAACCAAGCCACAGTGATGGTTTGACCGTTAATCTGCGTAGTCGGAGTACCACCGAGGGCGAAGATTTCTGCTTTATTGACTAACAACATCCGATCGACAAATTCGACGGGGATGGCGTAGGTTTGGTCGCGGACATCGACCATCATCACTTGCGAGCTGCCGATCGCGTGGGTGAGGACGATGTGGAATTTACACCCACCACCAGGAACCGATGCCACCTCGACCGATCCTTTAACTCGTTCGATATTCGTTTTGACGATATCCAAGCCCACACCGCGCCCAGATAGCTCGGTGACGCGGGTGCGAGTGGAGAAGCCCGATGCAAAGATTAAGGAATGAATCCGATCGACGCTCATCGCATCCAATTCAGCCTTGGTATGCAGTCCCCGCTTGATGGCAGTGGCTTTAATCCGTTGGACATCTAATCCCCGCCCATCATCAAGGATTTCGATCGTCGTTTGGTTGCCAGTTTGATGGACTTGAATCTGGAGAGTGGCCGCAGCTACTTTGCCATTTTGCTGGCGTTCTGTGGGCGTTTCAATCCCGTGATCGATCGCATTCCGCAAGATATGCATCAACGGATCTTTAATCTCTTCGAGGAGCCGTTTATCGAGGAGCAGGTCGCCACCGTCGATCGCCAGATTAATCTCCTTAGATTGAGTCTTGGCTAGATCTCTAACCATCCGAGGATAGAGATTGAAAATTGTCGATAATGGCAAGAGGCGGAGCTTCTTGACACCCGATTCGAGGGCGGAGGTGACTTGTTCTAGGCGCGAACTATCCGAACCGATCGATTTTTTGAACTTATCGATCAGCGCACCCATTTGCTCCCACTGGCGGTTGTTGCGACTGAGTTGATGGTGCAGGGGTGAATGTGAAGGGAGTTGCTGGATCAGCGTTTGGAAATATTGGTAATCCCGACTGCCATTTTCCCAGAGTTCCACCAGGGCTTCGAGATCGAGCAATCGACTGGCGATCTGTTGGTTGATGACATTAATTTCTCCAGATTGACCCATCAACGCGTCTAACTGCTTGGCTTCGACCCGAATCGTCTCAATTTGGTAATCGCCGACATTTGTCGCGGCGAGTGCTGGAGTTGGGGGTGCGGGCGGTGTCAGATTGACATCTGGCAATCTAACTGGTGGCATTGCTTCAGACTCGATCGCGTTCGCGGTCAAATCTGCCAATTTCATCGATGCCAAGTCGATCGCCTCATCGGTAGCAGGCAACAATAAATCGAGATCGTCAAAAGAGCCAAACAGCGCATCTTCATTTACCTGTGTCGATTTAGCAGTTGCGCCACTCTGACTCGAAATCAACGTAAAGTTACCTTCCCCATCGAAGCTCGACTGCCCGATCGCGTCGAGACTAAATAGATCGCCGAGATCGTCCGCTGGTGGCGGTACGGTACCGGGCATCAGGATAAAATCACTAAAGACCGGCTCGCGATCGACCTGTCCGTCGCCATTAGCGGACAATTGGGGCAGCGATGAATCGGTTAAGTCTGGTGCAAATAGCTCGGCGGCTAACTCCATGAACGATGCCTGAAGTTGAGACGGTGATTGCGTCACAACCTCGGGCGGATCGAGAGAGGGGAGTGGCTCGACCGCAGACATCGGCTGCTGGATCGAGTTTCGATCGCCTTCGTGTACCCACAACTCTGATGGCGTATCAAAAAGTGATTCTTCGTCACCCATGCTCACCCACCCAAAGGAAGGGAGATTGTCTAGATCTGGCAGATTGGATTCATGCTCGATCGATACTTGCTCGCTACTACTCCAATCACCCTTCTGCTCCTGTGTCAAGAACGCCGGATCGCCAATACTTGGCAGTGGAGCCGCATCACCATCCCCCATCAAAGTCGCCAATACATAAAACATATTGAC
>NZ_JANPGM010000070.1:0-6928 GCF_031423935.1 Chamaesiphon sp. VAR_69_metabat_338 | reverse complement strand
TTACCTCCGGTAGGCTACGCCAACGAGCGTACCGCTCGCGAACACTACCGATCGACAGGTATTGGCACGCAGTCGATCTAAACTTAACATTTATTTTATAATCATACCACCCTCAGTTCTGAGAGCGAACGCGCACGGTAGCTAAAATCTCGATCGCCGCTCTCGCCCATCACATCAATTGTGCTCCCCGATCGATCTGTCGTTACAACTTCAAAGATTCCGTGTTCACTTTTGATTCTCTCGATAGTGCGACTTTCCCAGTACGGGCAATCTCTTTGATCCCAAATTTCTGCAAGACTTGGACGATCGCCACGATTTTACCAGGATCGCCGACTACTTCTAGGGTCAGCGCATCTTCGGAGGCATCGACAACTCGCGCCCTAAAAATGGTTGCCAGATCGATAATTTCCGCACGATTGCTGCTATTGGCATTGACTTTGAGCAGCATCAGTTCGCGTTCGACGCATGGCACATCGGTAACATCCAAGACTTTGAGGATGTTGACCAGCTTATATAACTGCTTGGTCAGTTGCTCGATCGAATGTTCGTCACCATTAACTACCATCGTCACCCGCGATCGACCCTCCTGTTCGGCAGGGCCGACGGCCAGACTGTCGATATTAAACCCCCGGCGGGCAAACAATCCCGCAATCCGCGTCAGTACGCCAGCTTCATCTTCAACCAACACAGAGAGAGTATGTTTCATAATTAGGGGATAGGGGATAGGGGATAGGGGATAGGGGATAGGGAATAGTGAAGATTGTAACTTTCTATCTTTTAGCCTAAAACCTAAAGCCTCAAGCCTCAAGCCTAATCCCTATCCCCTATTCTCTATTCCCTAACTACCAGCGTTATATTGTCCCACAATTTCTCGTTGTCACAATCTTAAAAAATTTGTAATCATCTTTGTGTTTGCAGGCAATTACCCTACATAATAGGTAGGATTTGTTTTTTTACGATGGAGTATTTCAATCATGGGTTTCTTCAAAAAAATGTTCGGCATGGAAAAACCAGCAAATGCTGAAGTCAATCCCGCCCCCGCAGAGGCAGATCCTGAAACTGGTGGTGAAATCGCGCCAGAACGTCTTGGTGTCAATGGTGAATACGACCAAAGTGGTTTAGCCAAGCGCGTTGCCCTAGCTTTCGATGGCGATTCGGATGTGATGGATGTAGATAGCTTATGGGTCGCGCAAACTGGCGGTAGTGTAGTTTTGAAAGGTTCTGTCCCCAGTCAGGAAATTCTTGACAAAATGGTCGAACTGGCTAGCGGTGTCTCTGGTGCAACTGATGTCAGCATAGACCAAGTGACCATCGGCTAGAGTGTCGATGGTAGGGGTAGGGGTAGCGGGTTGGGTCGATCGAGAGTTTGTGGATTCGGATCGGCGTTGACCTCTGCCTCTACTGCCAGGCGGTCGCCAATCTCGATCGTATCGAGCCAATCGCGGACGATCTGATTGACGGTATCTGGAATCTCATCATGGGCGCAGTGACCTGCTCCTGTTAAATTGACTAGTTCTAACAACGGATTTAACTCTACCAAGATCCCCGCCGTCCCTGGTGGGATCATCCGATCTTCTTCTCCCCACAACAGCAGCATTGGCAGCCGCATTGCCGGTAAGAGCTTGCGAATATTTGGCGAGAAATTACTACTAGTCATCCCTTGCATAATTCTCACAAATGCGGCTGGAGCTTCGCGTTCGCGGGCGGGCGTTAGGAAAATATCGATTAGATCGTCAGTGACCCGATCGGGGTTAGCATAAGCGATTTGTGCCCATTTGCGAGCGATTTTAGGCCGACTGACGAGTTTAAATAATCCGTGCAATAGGGGTGGATTGAGGATGACGCGCTTGATCCCGTTGACTAAGGGTTGGATCGGGCGCGGAATCATTTCCTGCTCGGCGGAGAGATCGGGCAGGCTGACCATTACTAGACTATGCGCCAATTCTGGATGTCTGGCGGCAGCCACCAGTGCGACCAAAGAGCCGATCGAGTTACCGACCAAAATCAGCGGTTGCCCGATAAAGGTCTGCCAGAAATCGTAAACTTGAGCGACCCACAAATCGATATCGTAGCGAATATTTGGTTTGCGCGAACCACCCCAGCCGACTAAATCCAGACCGTAGACGGTGTGACGATCGGCTAGAAATTCGAGATTGTGCTGCCAATGACCGATCGAAGCTCCAAACCCATGCAGCAATAGCACTGGCGGCTCGTGAGTGCTAGGATTGCTACTGCGCTGATACGTATACCGAGTTTGCCAACCCCGCCACACCCAATCTCGCTGATTTCCGACCTTTTGATGCCAAGCCTGCAACATACTGTTTCCCTATAATACCGACCGTAGATACAATGTAATCATAATGCCGAGAGGTTCCACACTCAATCCCCGTACGGCGATCTCCACAAGCTTAAAAAATATTAATCTTTCGCTCCCAATCTGCGGATTTTGGGTAAAATAGTTGTATCTAGATAAATAACGACTTTAGTAGTTATTTTATTTAAGTCTAGTCCACTTTTACAGTCACCTGTAATTGAGGATAACCATACCACTTACCCACCAGAAACTCCCATTCCTATTAAATCCCCCATCATCGAGAAAAGACGCACCCGCGATCTTCCTCAAATCAACGAACGGATTCGTTTTCCACAAATTCGCGTCATCGGTACCGACGGCGAACAACTCGGGATTCTCACGCCTAGAGAAGCGCAAGAGATCGCGGACGAAAACGGACTAGATCTAGTGCTTGTCAGCGATAAAGCCGATCCACCCGTGTGCCGGATTATGGACTACGGGAAGTATAAGTTTGAACTCGAAAAGAAAGCTCGCGAAGCGAAGAAGAAGCAGCATACTGCCGAAGTCAAAGAAGTCAAAATGCGGTACACGATCGAGGAACATGACTACCAAGTAAGGGTTAGTCAAGCCGATCGCTTTATCAAGTCTGGCGATAAAGTCAAGGCGACAATTACCTTTCGCGGTCGCGAGATCCAACATAGCGACCTAGCGGAAAAAGTCCTCAAACGGATGGCCGAAGACCTCAAGGAAGTAGCTGAAGTTCAGCAATATCCTAAGAAAGAAGGACGCAACATGATGATGCTCCTGTCGCCGAAGAAAGCTGGCTAAATAAATATAATTTTTAGGTAGGGGTAATCTGAGAGATTGCCCCTGTTTTTAGGTGTCACCCTGCGTAGATGTTCGGGTTCTGTAAGTTTTGGGAAGATTACAAATGGTAACTTGTTGGCGACCTTTGGATCGAGTCAGCCGCACATCGCGCCCCCTGTCATCCTCGAAGTATCGCGTATGACACCTAGCTCGTTAACAAAAAATAACATTTTCAACTCTCAATTTATTGGTGGTGGGATCCGCGTCCCAACCGCCTTTTTTGTGTGCTGCAATCGTTGTGGTTGTATAGATCCCCGTCAATGGTACACATATAAAATCCTCTTATCACGATCGTCAAAAGATCGAAACCAAAACTTATACACTTGCTGATATAGTTAGTTTTAACAAGAAACGTCAACTGGTTCCTGAAGGTTAGGAAATTTATGGCTTACGCGCAAACTCAAACTCAGGCAAAGACTGGGTATAAGGCTGGGGTACAAGATTACCGTTTAACTTATTACACGCCTGACTATACACCCAAAGATACAGATTTACTCGCAGCTTTTCGGATGACTCCCCAACCTGGAGTACCCGCAGAAGAAGCTGGAGCTGCTGTTGCCGCTGAGTCTTCCACTGGTACCTGGACTACTGTTTGGACTGACTTGCTGACCGACCTCGATCGGTACAAAGGTCGTTGTTACCATATCGAACCAGTTCAAGGTGAAGACAATCAATATTTTTGCTATATTGCCTATCCTTTAGATTTATTTGAAGAAGGTTCCGTTACCAACATGCTTACCTCATTAGTAGGTAACGTATTTGGTTTCAAAGCCTTACGTGCATTACGTTTAGAAGACTTACGTATTCCTGTTGCTTATCTCAAGACCTTCCAAGGTCCGCCTCACGGGATCACCGTCGAGCGCGATAAATTAAATAAATATGGTCGTCCGTTACTCGGCTGTACGATCAAACCCAAACTCGGTCTGTCTGCTAAAAACTACGGTCGGGCGGTTTATGAAGTGCTTCGCGGTGGATTAGACTTCACCAAAGATGACGAAAACATCAACTCGCAACCCTTCATGCGTTGGCGCGATCGTTTCTTGTTCGTTCAAGAAGCCATCGAAAAAGCGCAAGCAGAAACTGGCGAAATCAAAGGTCACTACCTCAATGTGACTGCGCCAACTAACGAGCAAATGATGGAACGCGCGATGTTCGCCAAAGAAATTGGCACTCCCATCATCATGCATGACTTCTTGACTGGTGGTTTTACTGCCAACACTTCCTTGGCGAAGTGGTGTCAAGCTAACGGCGTCCTTCTGCACATTCACCGCGCAATGCACGCAGTAATCGATCGTCAAAAAAATCACGGTATTCACTTCCGCGTTTTGGCTAAGTGCTTGCGGATGTCCGGTGGGGATCACCTTCACTCCGGTACTGTCGTCGGTAAACTCGAAGGCGAAAAAGGCATCACCATGGGTTTTGTTGACCTCATGCGTGAAAACTACATCGAAGAAGATCGCTCGCGCGGTATTTTCTTCACTCAAGATTGGGCTTCCATGCCTGGTGTAATGCCAGTTGCTTCTGGTGGTATCCACGTTTGGCACATGCCCGCACTAGTTGAAATCTTCGGCGATGACTCTTGCCTTCAGTTTGGTGGTGGTACAGCCGGACACCCATGGGGTAACGCTCCTGGTGCAATGGCTAACCGCGTCGCGCTCGAAGCTTGTATCCAAGCGCGTAACGAAGGTCGTAACCTCATGCGTGAAGGTGGCGATATCCTCCGTGAAGCTGGTAAATGGTCGCCAGAACTAGCTGTTGCTCTCGAACTCTGGAAAGAGATCAAGTTTGAATTTGAAGCAATGGATACTCTGTAGAAATAGCGATGCGCGCACGCCTTTGTTCCCCGACAGTTTGCGACTGAAATCACGCGGAGGTTGTCTTGATGCAGTTGTATGGGCGGGACACCCGCCCACACTGCATCGCTCCCTCCGCATGTGTTTCAGTCAAGACAGCGCATCAAGATAGTCGATAGTTGATAGTTAATAACGATTAGCGTAATAGTAGTAAATACCGACCGCTAATCGCTATTTCTAACCTCATCACTAATTTCGGTAATGGATCGCAAACAAGTTGCCAAAGCTACGACCAAAGTTATTTCTAGCTACTTGACTTATCAAGCAGTGCAGACTGTTCTGGCGCAATTGACTGAAACAAATCCGCCGCTGGCATTGTGGCTGCGCGGTTTCTCTGGGCAACAAATTCTCCAAGATGGCGAAGTCTATTTACTCGCACTTCTGGGTCAAAACCAGGAGTTAGCCTTCCGCATTATGTCGGTAAGAGAGCATTTAGTCGAAGAAATTATGGAAGATTTGCCAGAGATGGTACTTCATGACATCAAGCTCAAAAACTCTCAGCACCGCAAGCAACAGTTAGAAAAACTATCGCAGCTATCTATTACCGAACCAAACAGCAATTCAGAATCATCATCCGAGCAACTTTAGTTGCAAAGATCCATCATTATCTCAATTATATTTAGCCGTAGAGCAAGACCAAATGCAAACCTTACCTTACGCCCGTCGCTTTGAGACATTCTCCTACTTGCCCCCATTGAGCGACGCTCAAATTGCCAAGCAATTGCAATATATGCTCGACCAAGGCTATATTCCTGGTGTTGAGTTTAGCCAAGAATCCGAGCCTACCCAGCACTACTGGACGCTGTGGAAGTTGCCTTTATTCAATGCGACTACTACTAACGAAATCTTGGCTGAAGTGCGCGCTTGCCGTAGTGAATACGGTCATTGCTTCGTTCGGGTTGTTGGTTTTGACAACATCAAACAGTGCCAAGTATTGAGCTTCATCGTTCACAAACCATAGTTGGTAAAGTGAGTTAATTGTAGTTCTAAGTTTTTAGGACGAATATTTGTTGAGAGAGTAGGGTTAATTCCCTCCTCTCTTTTTTTGTTTGAAATTATCAGCAATCCAAACCATCTTTGGAAGCTACGGCCATCCCCGAGCCGATGACTGTATTGGTGTCGCTAGTCGCTGTTAGATCTGCGGTTGTTCTCAAACGCAAACTGAGATCGGTTCAGTCAAAAGATTAACTAGTAAGAACCAGCTAAAAACGATTCATCAAACGACAGGGCGATCGATTGTCCCTACCTTTGTCGATCGAGAGAGATCGAGATCGGCCAAAAGGAAGACTTGTAAGATCTGCGATCTATGCTTTTATGTAATGTGTATGTCTGAAAAGTGTGGTCGCTACTCGATCGAATCGTTTTGCCGATTTGCACTCCAAACGATCGAGCTAAATCTAAGGTCGGCAAATTAAATGCAAAATCACGAGCTAAATATCTTAGTCCTCAATGCTGGATCGAGTAGTTTCAAATCTAGCTTGTATCGATTGACGCGGCAGCACCTATCGATCGATCCCGTCACGCCATTGTGGATGGGATCGATCGACTGGAAATCCTCTGGGACTGCGATCTTAACCGCAAAAACTGCTAACGATACGGTGCGGGCAGAGCGGACTGGCACCGACCGCACCGCCGATATTCATGACTTATTAAACTGGCTCTGGAGCGACAAAACGCAGGTAATCGAACAGCTCGCTCGGCTCGATATTGTGGGCGATCGCATCGTGCATGGTGGTGAGAAATATCGCCAACCGACTCTCATCACATCCGAAGTTAAAGCTGAAATCGATCGGCTATCGATCTACGCACCGCTGCATAATCCCGCTAATCTCCAAGGGATCGAGGCCATCGCCGCAATCGCTCCCAATCTGCCTCAACTAGCCGTATTCGATACGGCTTTTTATCGAGATTTACC
>NZ_JANPGM010000069.1:0-3866 GCF_031423935.1 Chamaesiphon sp. VAR_69_metabat_338 | reverse complement strand
AGTCGATTCCATAATCACATTCTTGCCACTGACGATCGCTCGGATTAACAACGACTATGACAATATTGCCGCCTTCATGCCAGCGTTTGAATGACAGCACGAAGATAAGCAAACGGATCGGACATTCCCCACACAGCATTGAAGCCTAATGCACGGATGACTCGACCCCATCGATGCCATCAACTTGTTCGGTGGGTAATAGTTGCAGGGCGTTAAATCCGAGTCGGCAAACGTAGCATAGGCTGAGATATTCAGATGGTCGTTGAGTCCGGCAAATGAACCGACGTGCGCTTCATAAATAATCAGATCTGCAAATTTGGGCGTGGCAAATTCAGACCACTCCTGTTGCCAATCGACGACGATCCCTCTGGCGTTATCTTCCGCACTCTCTACTTGTCGCGCATAGGCATCTACACGAGTCAAGATGCCACCTCGATTGGTAGGATCGCCGCCTTGATTGATAATCGAGAATTGATAGGGTTGACCTGCCACAACGTCCGCCACATCCACCGACCAGTAGCTAGAATTACTCGGTTCTGGTGCGAGTGGGATTTGAGACATCCGTTCGTCTTGCCAAATGCAAACTGAAACAGCAATCGCGTTCGGTGCCCAAACTCGAAACGAACATTCCTCACCAACCAAATTTGCACCCATTCCAGGATGAACGGATACCAACGATTCTCCAGGGGAGCGACTGAAATCACGCGGAGGTTTCCTCCGCATGTGTTTCAGTCAAGACAGAGGCTCCGCCAACTATCGATCGCCATTAAAGACTCACTCATGGTTTTAAATTTTGGTTGGATGGCAAGTAACAACCGTCGATAAAATTGTTGGTATAAATATCATTTTTATATTGCCTCAGCAGAAAATAAAATAGTTTTTTATCGTATGAAGCTAATTGCACATATTCTATCTTTCAAATGTGAGGAAGCTGTGAGCTATTTGCAATGTATTTCAAATTAATTTAGTAGCATTAAACACTCAATACTTGTACGAGAAGCTAATTATGCGCCTCAGGACATGCTAATTTTAGGTGATAATTGCTTGCGAACGTCATCTAAAAATTAATGTTATTTTGTTATGTTTTGTTAAGGTAATTTTATCTATGCCTTTAGAAGGAGTGCTTTATTTATTTCATTGATTAGCTTTAAGGTATCGCTCGATTAATTAAGATCTAAATTTAATTGCTCGACCCAAATATTTCACTTTAAAACTAATTTTATGAAGAAGCTAATTTTGCTAGCATTGGTATGTACGGGATTCGCAGTGACTACGCCCTTGACGGCACAGGCACTAGATTCAGACAAAATCGCTCAGTACGATCGCGACCAGTATCGTGACAACCAGTATCGTGACAACCAAAATCGCGACTACCAGTACGATCGCAACCGAAATCGAGATCGCCAGTTTTCTGTTTATTACCGCAACCGTAACGATCGCCAATGGACTCTGGAGAGTAACCACGACAATCGTCGCGATGCCCAACGTGCGGCCAACCGATTGGAGCGGCGTGGTTATTTAACCTACGTTCAAGTCAGTCGAGAAGTCAATCGTGGGATGAATCGAGGCTAATGTCTGCAATTGAAGGCGTTGGTTTCTGCACAGGCAGAGGCTACGCCAACGGCTGCACCAATGCCTGACACCAAAATTTGAGGTAACAATGTCGAGTATTAGCTTGAATTTCAAGAAGGGCATCGATTCTCTGTCGGAGACAATCCGCCATCCAAAGATCGACAAGCGGCTAATGTGGTTGCTGGTGGCAATTCCGCTGTTCGGTATCGCTAGCTATGCTGGTTATCATCAATTGGTGACAGTTCCCAAACAGCAGGCGCAAAATAAGATTAAGACGGCAGCAGTCACGCGGGGCAATTTGACAGTTCTGGTATCCGCCAATGGCACCGTGCAACCTGAAAGTTCGGTCAATATCAGCCCCAAAACCCCTGGTGTCCTGAAACGGCTGCTGGTTAAAGAAGGCGATTTTGTCAAGCCAGGGCAGATTGTCGCCTATATGGACAATTCAAACCTTCAAGGGCAATTGCTCCAGGCACGGGGAAATGTTGCTGCTGCTCAGGCGAATTTGAAGAAGGTAATTGCTGGCAATCGATCGCAAGATATCGCCCAGGCGCAAGCTCAGGTTAATGAAGCTAACGCTGGTTTGCAGAAGCTAATTGCGGGGAATCGATCGCAAGATATCGCTGGAGCTGTGGCAAACCTGAATAAAGTTCGGGCTACCTACAGACAAGCAGCAGAAGATCTGCACCGCAACCAAAAATTACAAGCACAGGGAGCGATCTCGCAACAAGCTTTGAGTCTGGCTCGATCGACTAGTGATAGTGCTCAAGCACAGGTAGAGCAAGACCAACAAGCATTGAATCTACTCAAAGCCGGATCGCGCCCTGAAGATATCGCTCAAGCTAGAAGCGTCGTCAACCAACACCAACAGGCATTAAACCTCCTCAAAGCTGGATCTCGTCCTGAAGATATCTCCGAAGCCCGTGCCAAGGTAATGGCAGCTCAGGGTGCCGTCGCGATCGCGCAACGCCTGATCGACGACACTACGATTCGCGCCCCCTTTGCCGGGATTATCGCTCGTAAATATGCCGATCCTGGTGCATTCGTCACGCCCACCACGGCGGGTAGTGCGGTGACTTCGGCCACATCATCTTCGATTCTGGCTCTAGCCTCCACAAACGAAATCGTGGCGCAGGTAGCCGAAGCCAGTATCGCCCAGATTAAGGTCGGGCAGGTAGCGACAATTAAGGTGGATGCTTATTCTGGCAAAACCTTTGCGGGCAAGGTGACGCAAGTTGCTACTCAGTCATTGGTGCAACAAAATGTGACTAGTTTTGAGGTGAAAGTGGCGGTTACTGACTCCCAAAAACTGCTCAGTCAAGGGATGAATGTGACGATCGATTTCAAAGCTGGAGAGCTGAATCAGGTGCTACTTGTGCCGACGGCTGCGATCGTTCAACAGGCAAAGGCTCAGGGTGTATTTGTGGCGAAAACAGGTGGCGATCCGGTATTTACGCCGATCGTGGTGGGGACAACTGTAAATGACAAGACTGAGGTTAAGTCTGGCTTAACTGGGAACGAGCGAGTTTTACTCAGTTTTCCACCTGGAACCCGTAAAGCCACTGCGATTACAGATGGCGGTTGACGATAGACAGCACTCTCCGAAACTACCATTTGTGGATACTTGAATCATGCGTAGATCTACCCACCCCACCCTGCGGGCACCCCTCCGAGGAGGGGATTTACCGGACAAATCTCTGCTGCGTCCGTCTCGCCGTAGTAAGCGTAAAATCTCGCTGCTGGAAATATTTTTGATGGCAGTAGAAACCCTGTGGAGTAATAGAGTCCGCAGCGGATTAACAATGCTGGGCGTAATTATTGGGATATCTTCTGTAATTGCGATTACTTCGATCGGTCAGGGTGTCCAAAAATCCACTGAGTCGAGCATTGCAGCATTGGGTACCAATATCCTCCAAGTCTCCGCCGCCGCAGCGAAAACGGGTGGCATTAGTCAGGGGGCTGGTTCTGCTAGTACGCTGACCTGGGAAGATGCTCAGGCGATCGCCAAACAAGTCCCTGCTGCGACAGCGGTGTCAGCGTTCTTGTACCGCCCCAGTGTTCAGGTGGTGCGAGGGAACGTCAACATTTCGATAACTGCCATCGGCACGGATTTAAACTTCCCAGAAGTGAGAAATGTCCGACCGGAATCAGGGGTATTTTTTCAGCAGCAGGATTTGGATACAGCCAAAGCAGTGGTAGTAATTGGTGCCAAAGTTCGAGACGATCTGTTCCCTGCGTCAGCAACGGCGATCGGTAGCGATATTCGGATTCAGGGTAAACGTTATCGCGTGGTG
>NZ_JANPGM010000068.1:0-5504 GCF_031423935.1 Chamaesiphon sp. VAR_69_metabat_338 | reverse complement strand
CAATCAGTGCGGCGATAATATCAGCCAATTTAGTATTCAGTTCGGCAAGATCGCCACTGAGTTCGACAGCATCTTCAAAGGGGCAAAATCCAGTAGCGCGGTGACTCGCGTTGGTGTCAACACCCCGATTCACAAAATTATGTTGGTGGGTTTGGGCAAAGCCGAAGAGTTGAAACTCGATACCCTCCGCAAAGCTGGTGCGACGATCGCGCGGACTGCTAAACGGGAGAAAGCCCAAACCTTGGGCATCAGTTTCCCTGTCTGGAATGGAGATAGTGCGACAACTGCCCAAGTTATTAGTGAAGGGTTGCTGCTAGCACTCCACCAAGACAATCGTTTTAAGTCCGAAGTCAAGCCCGAACATCAGCTCAAGCTGAGTGAAGTTCATCTGTTGGAGGCCGCCGGAAACGATCCGGCAATTAGTAAAGCGCACGCGATCGCCGATGGCGTAATTTTGGCACGCGAACTCGTCGCTGCACCAGCCAATATCGTCACCCCGATGAGTATGGCTGACACCGCCATCCAGATGTCTAAAGATTATGGGTTCGCGCTCAAAATCTTGGAGCAAGCTGAATGCGAAGCTTTGGGCATGGGTGCCTTTTTAGGCGTGGCACAAGCTTCGGAAATGCCGCCGAAATTTATCCATCTGACTTATACCCCTGCCGGTACGCCCCGGCGCAAAATTGCGATCGTCGGTAAAGGTTTGACCTTTGATTCGGGTGGCTTGAATATCAAGGGTGCGGGCAGTGGGATCGAAACGATGAAGATAGATATGGGTGGCGCGGCAGCCATGTTTGGGGCGGCTAAAGCGATCGGCCAAATCAAACCCGATGTCGAAGTTCACTTTATCAGTGCGGTGACTGAAAACATGATTAGCGGGCGCGCGATGCACCCTGGGGATATCCTCACGGCTTCTAATGGCAAAACGATCGAAATCAACAATACTGATGCTGAAGGCCGTTTGACTCTGGCTGATGCGTTGGTGTATGCGGATAAACTGGGCTTAGATGCGATCGTCGATCTGGCCACGCTTACAGGTGCCTGTATTATCGCCCTCGGGGATGATATTGGTGGCTTGTGGAGTCCCGAACAGTCTCTCGCCGACGGCATTCTCGCAGCGGCAGAATTAGCCGGTGAAAACTTCTGGCAAATGCCGTTAGCGGATAAATATTTCGATGGGATTAAATCACCCATTGCCGATCTCAAAAATACCGGCCCGCGCGGTGGCGGCTCGATTACCGCCGCTCTCTTCCTCAAACAGTTCGTCAAAGATACGCCCTGGGCGCATTTAGATGTGGCTGGGCCGGTATGGAGCGACAAGGAGCATGGCGTGAATAATGCGGGTGCGACGGGTCATCCAGTCAGAACCTTGGTGAATTGGGTCTTGAGCTAATCCCGCTCGATTTACTGCGGCTTAGAGGGTGGTTGAGTGCCACTATCTAAGTCGCTCGGTTGCTGGTTCGCCACCACTACAGAATCGACAGTTCTCATCGACAACCGCGCTCAAACATAGAGATCTCATGCAAAAAATCTTAATCGCAACTGGTGACTCGCCACAGTCACAACACATCTTTGAGACGGGATTGATGTTTGCGGAAAAACTGGGTGCTCAGATGGCCATCTTGCACGTTATTAGTCCCATGCAGACTGGTCTGGAACTGGGCAGCAATCCTGGTTTGGGCAGTATTTCGCCAATTGCTAGCGATTTGGCGATCGCCAGAGTGCAGACAGAGTGGCAAGATGAAGAACGCTTGGGTACAGAACGGCTGCAATTATTCGCTCAACAGGCGCAAGCGCAGCGCGTCCCCGCCGAAATTTTGCAAAATTTCGGCGATGCTGGGCGGGTAATTTGTGAGACGGCGACAGCTGTTGCCGCCGATTTAATCGTCATTGGCTCTCACCAAAAATCCCGGTTGAGTGAAATATTATTGGGCAGCACTAGTAGCTATGTGTTGCACCATGCACCTTGCTCGGTGATGGTCGTGCGCGAGCCATGAGTCGAGCCAAGTGGAGCAATGTACCGCCATCTAGATTTAACTCGATCGAGATATCTCTATCGATCGAGCGATCTCTTGGCGATCGTAAATCGGTGTAACTAGAGAGTGGATGAGTCCAGCTATCGAGCGATGTCTTCAGGAGTAATCTGATGAATGCAACTCAATCTCGAACCTCTCAACTGGCAGCCTGTATTGAAGCTTGCCTACAATGCCTTCAGGACTGTGAGTATTGTATGAGTGCCTGTCTGAGTAGTGACATGGTGCAAATGATGGCCGATTGCATCAAAACTTGCCGCGACTGCACCGATTTGTGCGCCCTCTGCGCGCGATTTATGAGTCGCAATTCCGACTTGCACGCCCAATTATGCGCCGTCTGCGCCGAAGCTTGCGATAGCTGTGCGGCTGAATGCGAACGACACGATCGCGACCATTGTCGTCGCTGCGCTGCATCCTGTCGTCGCTGTGCGGAAACTTGCCGTCAAATGTTGATGGCGATGGCTGCATAGTGCTGTTAGAGGATGTTTGGAAAGTAGAAGATAACACTTGCAAACCCTAGAGAATCCCCCCTAACCCCCCTTCAAAAGGGGGGAACCAGACTCTTAGTCCCCCTTAAAAAGGGGGATTTAACGGATGCGCTCCGGTCGGGTTTCCCGACCATGGAAGCGCACCAAGCGGGGGATTTACCCACTCGAAACGTAGCAATTGGACTTTCCAAACATCCTCTTAGGTATTGCTGGATTGAGGGGAGGTCAATATTTTGACCTCCCCTTAATTTTGGCATAACGTAATTAGCCAACAACATCGCACATTCGATCGATAATCTCTATCTGTTGGAGGAGACGATCGCGATGCTGCATTTTTTATAATTACAAAGTTAGATCTAAATCGAACTTAATTATAGGATTGTAAAATGAGTGACTTAATTGTTGTCGGTTTTAAAGATGAGTTTAAAGCAGACGAGGTAATGAACGAATTAAGAAAACTTCAATCAGAGTACTTAGTTGACCTCGAAGATGCTGCTGTGGTCGTCAGAAACCAAGAAGGTAAAGTTAAAATCAAACAAGCTCAAGAGCTAGTCGCTGCTGGTGCTGTGAGTGGTAGCTATTGGGGCATACTATTGAGCGTACTGTTCTTCAACCCCATTTTTGCGTTAGTAGGTGCTGCGGCTGGTGCGCTGTCGGGAGCCTTGTCTGACATCGGGATCGATGACAATTTCATGCGCGATTTAGGCAGTACGATCGAGCCAGGAACTTCGGCGATCTTTGTACTGGTACGCAAATCTACACCCGATCGCGTATTAGCAGATCTGAGTAAATTTGAAGGCAAAGTTTTGCGGACTTCGCTATCTAAAGAAGATGAAGCCAAGCTCCAAGCAGCTTTAAGTAAAGGCGAACCAGCTTTGACTGCTTCATAACTAATCGTTATCGCTCGATCGAGATTTTGGCGCACCAGATCCGATCGAGCTATTTGTTTGAGTCGCCAACTTTCGATCGAACTTGAGAAGATGTCTGAAAAGCCCTTTTGTGCTCGATCGTAGATCTGAATCCCCCTAAATCCCCCTTAAAAAGGGGGACTTTAAATCCGATCTTAGCCCCCTTTTTAAGGGGGTTTGGGGGATTCAGATCTCAAAACGAAGTCCAACCGACTTGTGTATAAACGGTAGCTTAAAAAGGGGGACTTTAAATCTGGCTCCATCCTTTTCAAGGGGGGCTAGGGGGGATTTCTAGGGTTCTGGCTTAACACAGTCAGACTTTTCGGACATTCTCTGAAGGCGGCAACGATCGGGAGTGAATTATTGGTGACTATTCAAATTGAAGACGCGCAATTGTATTATTTAGGAGTCATTTGGTTATGAGCGATCGCATCGACATCAATAAGTCTGTACCCCAAGAACGTTGGGGCGAATTTTTCGACCAGTTTTCCGACGGCAATCGCGGCAGACACATTTCAATTGAAATCATCAGTCCCGAACTCGGCGATGAAGAATTAATTCAGGACGCACCCTTGATGGCGATGGTGTACGATCGACCTGGGAAAGGGGACGATTTGGTCATTGAAGTCGGTAAGGATGAAGTAACGTACGCGCATACAGTCGATGCACCGACGGAAGTCTTAACCGCTCAAAGCGAAAGCGGACGGATGATGGCGGTATCGATTAGCGATGCTGGTGGCACCAAAACATTAATTAAACTCCAAGCTCCTAACTAAATCGATCGGCGATCGAACATAGCGCATCAAAATGATTGCCGAGCAAAAAGGCGGCGAGATTTTTTGCTCTCTCTCTGATGGTGCGAACTAGATCGGCACATCGAAAGATACATCGCGAGTGGCAGTTTTCTATCATTTAGTAAAGCAGTCTAGCAAGAGGATTAAATCAAATGGCTCTTCATAAAATTAAAGATTTCGATCCAGACTACAAACAGCATTTTGGTAACGACGATGTTAAAGGGATGGATTTGTACGCCATCGATGAAAAAATTGGCTCGGTTGAAGATGTATTAGTAGACGACAGCGGCCATTTCCGGTACTTGATTATCAATACAGGGCTATGGATTTTGGGCAAACGGGTATTGTTACCGATCGGTCGCGCGCGGATCGAGTACCAACGCAAACGGGTCTATGCCGAAAACTTGACCAAGCATCAAGTAGAAACCCTCCCCGAATTTGACGAACATACTTTAGTCGATAACGACCACGAAGAACGGGTACGCGGTGTTTATCGCTCCCCTGCACCAGCAACTGGCGTCCGCGCTACCGGCACTCCCAAATATCGAGCTAGCGATCGCGATGAGGATGCAATGATCGATCTCGATACTCCCTATGTAGACGGACAGGTCGAGTACCAGCGTCAAGCAGCAGCAACGCCCGCACCCGTACCCGCACCCGTACCCGCACCGACACCAGCACCGACACCTGAGCCTGCACCCGAGCCTGTCGCCGCAGCCTCGACATACGATCGCGAACCAGATCTGTATGCCATTAACGAGCAAAACCACCCCAGCCTCAAACTCTATCAAGAGCGACTAATTGCTAGCAAAACCCGTCAGAAGACAGGCGAAGCCGTAATTAGCAAACATGTCGAAACCGAAACAGCGACTGCTTCTGTCCCCGTTCAAAAAGAGCGCGTCGTCATCGAGCGGATGCCCAGCACGGGTGCGACGCCAATTACTCCTGGCGAAGCCAACTTCAAAGAAGGCGAAGTCTCGCGGATGGAAGTATATGAAGAAGTCCCCGAATTTCATAAAGAGGCATTCGTCCGCGAAGAAGTCAAAGTTAGTAAAGTCGTAGACAAAGAAACTGTTAAGACCCAAGAGCAGGTACGTCGCGAAGAAATCGATGTCAAAAATGTTGACGATCGACCGATAAGCGATCGCAACTAACACGATTGAGTCTGGGCGGAGCGAGTCGCTCCGCCCAGACTCACTGGCGATCGCCAGTAAATTTTTTCGAGATATTAACTTATAAAATTATTGTGGAGTCGCCCGTGATTTTCGATCGATCTAGAGA
>NZ_JANPGM010000067.1:0-3949 GCF_031423935.1 Chamaesiphon sp. VAR_69_metabat_338 | reverse complement strand
GCCACTTGAGCTTCTCGAATACATTACAAATTTAAATTTAGTTAGTACCCAAAGTCACATGTCAGAATATCATACCGATCGAGTTATCTGTTTTCTCCGTCAAGATTTAAGGTTGCCCGATGAGTCTGTCGAACTCGCCCTCAAGCAATCCCAATCCAATCGTGGCAATCTGCCGATCGTGCTGTGGCAGTACGGATTGGTGACGCTGCATCAGCTCGATCGGATTTATGATTGGTTTGAATCTTACGTTTATTAGTTGAGTGTGAAGCTAGCAATAGAATTAAGTGCAAATTTAATTGGTCTTGTTTTGAGTAATTCTGCCAGTCTGCTAACTTCTCAATTGCAGCAAATAATCTATTGATAAAATTGTTAGGGCCAGCGGATCTAACCGATCTCAATCGGACGGTTATCTACGCAGATAAGTGCGCAAAATTGGTGAATTGTGTCGATGTCCGGCAATAGATGGATATGTTAACCTATTGACAGAGCATTCGATCTAACTCAGGTACCTATGACAGTAGAGCCGCAGCCAGCTATAGTCCCTACAAGCATTAATGTTAGCTGTCAAAAATTGCTATCGCAGATTCCCCATTTAGCTTGGTTGATGAGCGATCGCGGCGAAATTTTAATGGCCAATCAGCTTTGGTCGGATTATGTCGGTCGATCGCCGATAGAGGAGGCGCAACTCCTGGGCGATCGGAGTTATGTTCGCATCGAGACTACCGATCCCACCGCGCCCAAATCGGGCAACTATTGCGGGACTTTTAGCAATTTATTGGATGAGGCAGATCGCGCGGGATTTGCGAGTGCCTGGGCAGGGGCTAGCAGGTTACTGGAACCACTCTCGATGAAGCTGAGGCTGATGAGTACGCTCGGCGAATGGGAATGGTTTCAGGTCGGATTGGAGCCAGATCGAGATCGATCGGGTGCGATAATTTGGATCGGCACGGCGCAGCGGTTGGGTGGCGAAGCGGCCATTCCCGGGCGATCGCAATCGATGCAGTTTCTCGAAGCTTTGCTAAATCATGCCTCGGATGGGATTGTCGCGTGTGATGTCCGAGGGCGGTTGGTGTTATTCAATCGGATGGCGCAGCTATTTCACGGCTTGCCCCCCGAGCCGCTGCCACCGGAGGAGTGGGCTAAGTATTACGATCTCTACGATGCCGATGGGGTCAGATCGCTAACTAAAGATGAAATTCCGCTGTTTCGGGCGTTGCAAGGCGAGGCAGTCATCAGTCAGGAAATGACGATCGCGCCTACCAATGGCATGGCTCGATCGCTGCTGGCGAACGCCACGGCGATTTACAGCACGACGGGAGCCAAGCTCGGTGCGGTTGCCTTGATGCGCGATATTACGGAGTACCAGCAGGCAATGACAGCACTCAAACTCAGCGAAGGTAAGTTTCGGGCGATTTTCGATGGCGTATTTCAGTTTATCGGTCTGACGACCCCTGATGGTACGCTGATCGAAGCCAATCAGACGGCTCTGAATTTTGGCGGCATTACAGCTGAACAGGCGATCGGCCAGAAGTTTTGGGAAGTTGCTGGCTGGAAATTTTCGCCAGCAGTCCAGAAACAGCTCCAAGCCGCCACCGCACGGGCAGCACAGGGTGAATTTTTTCGATGCAAACTCGAATTAACAGGTGCGGGAGATCGCGCCATTCCGATCGATTTTTCGTTGTCGCCGATTCGCAACGAGTGCGGCGAAGTGACGATGTTGATTCCCGAAGGACGGGATCTGAGTCAGCTCGATCGAGCCGAAAGCGATCTCCAGCGGGTCGAACGCTATACCGCTCGCTTGGCGACAGCCCTGAAGGTAGCCAAAGCCGGGGCTTGGTACTGGGAATTGTTAGAGAACAAGCTGGATTGGACGCCAGAATTTGAAGCTTTATTCGACTACGAGCCTGGTAGTACCCAAAAAACTTATCCGGAATGGGCGCAACGCATCCATCCCGACGATCTCCACCGGGTGGAAAGCATCGTCCAAGAGACGATCCTGGGGAGATTGCCACAACATCGCTGTGAATATCGGCTCGTCTGTCGGGATGGCAGCATTCGCTGGGTAGAAGGGATTGGCGAAATCGGCATTGATGAGGCGGGCAAGACCTATTTGGCAGGTTTAGTTCGGGATATTACCGATCGTAAATGCACCGAAGAAGCCCTGCGTCGCAGCGAAGAATTTCAGCAGCGGATCTTGGCTAGCAATAACGACTGCATCAAGGTCTTCGATCTCGAAGGTCGGCTGATCTACATGAATCATGGCGGACTGACGCTATTGGAAATCGCCGATTTCGCCGCCATTGCCAATCAACCCTGGCGCAATCTGTGGCCGGGTACCGCCATAGCGAATATCGAAGCCGCCTTGGCAACCGCTAGAGCGGGAGCGGTTGGCAGATTTGAAGGATTTTGTCCGACCGCTACCGGCAAACCCAAGTGGTGGGAAGTCGTCGTCACCCCGATCCTTGATGCCAATGGACGGGTCGAGCAAATCTTATCGGTTTCGCGCGATATTACCGATCGACACCAAGCCGCCCTGTCCCTACAAGCTAGTGAGGAATTATTTCGCCATACCTTCGAGCATACGCCGATCGGCTTTGCGCATGCCACCCCAGACGGTCGGTTAACGCGGGTCAATCATAAATTCTGTGAGATTGTCGGTTACAGCAGTACCGAACTCTTGGCAATGACTTTTCAAGATCTGACCGTTCCTGGCGATTTAGTCACCGAACTCGCCCTGGTAGATCGCTTATTTGCAAATGAGATTCAGGAATACAATCTCGAAAAACGCTACATCCACAAGCAAGGACATCACGTCTGGGTCAGTCTGACGGTATCCCTGGCGAGGGAGGCAGTTGCCGACGGGGAATCATTAGGCCAGCCCAGCTATTTTCTCTCTGCCGTCCAAGATATCACCAGCCGCAAGCAGTTAGAAATCACCAATCAACAACAAACTGCCGAGCTGCAACAGCTCAATAGTTCGCTCCTGCTGGCGCAGCAGCAACTCAAAAACCGCAACGACGATCTCGATAACTTCGTCCGGGTTGCTTCCCACGATCTCAAAGCACCCTTGCGATCGATCGCCAATCTCGCGGAATGGATCGAAGAGGATACGGAAGATCGGCTCAACAATGAAGATCGCCAACAGTTTCAGCTGTTGCGCCAACGCGTCAAACGGATGAACGCGCTCATTGATGGACTGCTGCGTTTTTCCCGACTCGGACGCGAACGATTGGCTACCGAAACTGTAGATGTGGGGCAACTAATGGCCGAGACGATCGATTCGCTCGCACCACCGCCAACTTTTGAGATTGCCATCTTGTCACCATTACCAACGCTGGAAACCAGATGCATTTTGCTCGGCCAAGTTTTAGCAAATTTACTCAGTAATGCAATCAAACATCACCAGCGTGCCGACGGTCGGATCGAAATCGAGACTAAGGATCTGGGCGATTACTATCAATTCTCGATCGCCGATGATGGCCCTGGTATTCCCTCCGGCGAAGCCAGAGAGCGGATTTTTGAGATCTTTCAAACGCTCAAGCCCAGCAGTTCGACTGAGAATACTGGCATTGGGCTAGCTTTAGTCAAAAAGATCGTTGAAGGCGAAGGCGGTCACATCTGGTTGGCTGACGTTGACGTTAGCGTTGGCGAAGCCTCTCGAAGAGAAGCCTCTCAAAGAGAAGCCTCTGCCGGGGAGCATCGGGCTGTCGGTGCTTGTTTTTGCTTTACCTGGCCGAAGGTTTGACTGGGGGAGGAGGAGACGGTGTATGGGTAAGTCTGGTGAGAAGCAAAATTGGTGTGAATCCCCCTGCTTGTCTTGACGCACACAACCTGGAGGGAACCTCCAGGTCGATGCGTCGCTGGTGCAACGCACGCTGTAGGCGTTGGCGTTGGCGTAAGCCTGCCGTAGGCACAGCCTCTCCGTTCGCGCAGCGTCTCGCAGAGAAGG
>NZ_JANPGM010000066.1:0-6830 GCF_031423935.1 Chamaesiphon sp. VAR_69_metabat_338 | reverse complement strand
CCAAGACGCGATCGCTAACATACCGCCAGGACGCAGCATCCGCCACAATTCGGCAACGGCAGCTTCCATGTCGGGTAGAAAGAAAATCCCAAACACACATACAATCGCATCAAAACTCGCGCTGGGCAAAGCTAATTCACTAAAATCCGCACATTGAAACTCAATATTTTGCAGTTCTTGCTGCTGGGCTTTGGTTCGCGCTAATTCGAGTAATGACTCAGCCAAATCGACACCCAAAACAGATCCAGTCGTCCCAACTTTTAAGGCTGCGGGAATTGCCGATGCACCAGTCCCACAACAGACATCCAAAACCCGCATCCCTGGCTGGAGATCGGCTAGCTCGATCGTCCGTTGCCCGAACCGATTCCAAAAAGATAGTGCTGGCGCGTCAAAATAATCGGCGGCTGAGTTAAAAGTGATGGTGGCTTTATCGATCGCTTCTTGTTTATTCATTTAGCTAGCTCAGTTGTGAATAGTTTTCGATCTTAGTAGCTGGAACAGATAGAATTAGAAACGGTCGATACCTTAGCATACCTATCGGACACGGCAGATGTCAGCAGCACCAACACCCAGATTAAATAATATCTTCAAGCAACTGATGTCCATGCACTGGTGGATGGCAGGTTTGTACTCGATCTTGTTTGCCAGCGGCATCACGATCGAGCGATTGCAGGATGGTGTGAGTTTTCGCAAATTATTATACGACGCTCACAAATCTTTTGGGGTATTGGTATTACTCTTACTCGGTTGGCGGGCGTTCCTGTTATTGAGAGTTTGGGGGCGTAAATATGCCAAGCACCTACCGAAATTAACCAGCAACTGGTATTTCAAAACGGGATTACACACCCTGCTCTATGTGATGATGGTGGCCGTCCCGCTGAGTGGTTATTGGTTATCCAATGCTTACCATGCCAATAACATCAGCTTGTTTGGAATTCCAATGCCCGACATCTTTCCTGTTGATGGCGAAGCCGCATCCCAAGCTGCTGCCGCTCATAGTCGCACATCCAAGGTTTTTGCGATCTTCATCGTCGTCCATTTCGTTGCGCAGTATAAAGTAGTCAAAGCAAACTGGCGCAGATTAGTGGCGTGGATTGTTAAAATAAGAGCAAAGGGGTAGCAGGTAATTCGAGCTAAGCTCTAATGATTACCGCTCTGAGATTCATTGCTTGCTGCCATAATTTGCGGGTACCCACAAGCGGCGTTTTTATGCGGGGGTTCCCCCCGCATAAAAAAACGTCAAGACGGGGCACCCCTACAAATTGTTGGTTGAAACGGGAACGTACAGAGATATGAGACTCCAAACTTTTTAAGGCAATCGCCATGTCTAATCTTACTAGTATCGAATCTCCAGTTGTTGCCGCTCGATCGCATACATACCAATGGATCTGGCAAGGACAGCCATTGAGCATTGCTGATGACACCCAAGGCGAGGGATCGCCAATCCTGCTTTTACCCGCCTTTAGCACTGTTTCTAGCTGTACTGAGATGTTTGGCTTGGCAGAGTTGTTAAAGTCCCAGTTTCAGGTGACGACTGTTGACTGGCCTGGGTTTGGGGATTCCGATCGTCTGCGGCTGGATTATGCGCCGCCCTTATATCGTCAATTCCTCGCGGATTTCGTGCGCGATCGCTATGCATCCCCAGTGACGATTATCGCCGCCGGACATGCGGCAGGATATGCCCTAAATCTCGCCGCTACGATGCCCGATCTGGTTGCTAAGTTGGTTTTAGTCGCACCGACGTGGCGGGGGCCTCTGCCGACGATGGCGCGGGGACAAAAGCCCTGGCAAAAGACAGTGCGCGACCTCATTCGTACGCCGATCCTCGGTCAATTTTTGTACCAATTAACTACCACGCCGAGTTTTCTGGCATTCATGTATCGGCGACATGTCTATAGCGATCCAAACACGCTAACTCCTGCCGTACTCGATCGAAAACGTCAACTGACGCAACAATCAGGAGCCAGATATGGTGCGGGAGCATTTGTGACTGGCGGACTCGATCCCTATCTCGATCGATCCGCAGCCATCGCCGATCTCCAGTCTCTCACCATACCCACATTCATCGCGATCGGGCAAAGCAGTCCCCCCAAATCCACCGCCGAAATGCAAGCCCTCGCCGCCGTCCCCCACGTCGTCAGTCAGACATTACCAGGCACATTAGGCATGCACGAAGAATATCCCGCTGAGATTTATGCGACGATTTTACCTTTTCTTTTAGAGGCTGTCTGAAAACGCCATTTTGTTGAGCTTAAACCTTAGAAGATCCCCCTAACCCCCTTAAAAAGGGGGAACATGATTCTTAGTCCCCCTTTTTAAGGGGGATTTAGGGGGATCTACCCACGAAAAACGAAGCAATTAAGACTTTTCAGACATTCTCTTAGAGGGTAGGGGATAGTGAATAGTGGATAGAGGGTAGAGAGTATAAACTTGGACGCTTGCGTCCTATCAACTATCAACTATCTATCCCCTTCCAAATAAGGCTGAAACTTGCCGCTTGGCGTCCATTGAATGGCACCATCGCGGCTAGTATAGTAGACGCGAACTTGCTTTCTTTCTAGGAGTTTGACTGTTTCGGGGTCGGGATTGGATGTCGCGGCGATCGCGACTTGAGGGTTGATTTTGGCGATCGATCTTTCCGTTAATCTACCGCCACTCCAATACAAAGTTTGAGCGGGAACGAGGTGTTGCAGATCGATCGCTGACTGGGTGAGATCGCCGGTATCGCTGCCGATGGCGAGCCACTTTTGACCGACTTCGGGGATATCGATTTGGAAGATCGGCGGACTGGCTTCGAGCGCGGTAATTTCGATCCGATCGAATATTTGAGTTTTACCGATTGGCAATGTCTCGAATTTAATCGTGCTATTAGTTTGACTGTTACCGATACTATAGAAGTTATGAATCGGGATAACTCGATCGAGTGTTTGCCAACTATTGAGGGCGGGTAAGTTGGGATTGAAATCGATCGCGCGATCGACATGATTGACTGCTTGTTGCTGTAAAAATGGCTGGACGACAAATCGTGCGGTACTCTCATTGCCACTATTGACTAAGATCGTTTGGCCGCGATCTTGAATCACTAAAATCTGCCGATCTTTACTCGCTAAAGCTGTGATTTGGAGTTCGGTAGTTTTTAAGATTGCTAAAGGCAATAAAACTAATAATAGGCCACCCACTAGCGGTAACTTCCAATTTTTTTGCCATTTAGGAACTACCCATACGCCCAAAATAATTCCATACAGAGCGATTAACTGCCATAACCCCAGTTGACCGACGGCAAATGATGCTCCTGGCAGATAATTAAACAGATCGACAATGCCAATTAGGAGCCAAGTCGGTAGATATAACAGCCAAGAAACCGCACTTCCGGCGATCGGCAAAATCGCGCCCACTAAGGCTGCCACCGTCCCCCCAATACTGACAATACTAATCAATGGACTAGTCAGAATATTAGCGGGCAACGCATAGAGCGGGAAAACTTTAAATACATATAGCTGAATCGGTAATGTCCAAATTGTCGCCGCGAGAGGCACGCTAATTAATTCGGCGATCGTCGGTGGCAACCAATCTAGTTTTGCTTGGATGGGTTCGACCGTGACGATTAATCCTAACGTCGCCAAGAAACTCAATTCAAAGCCAACATCCCAAACCCATAAGGGGTTGATGATTAATAATAGCGTTCCGGCCAAAAATAACGAACTTAACGGATCGATCTGGCGTTGAGTTCGCAACCCAATTAAGACCGCCATTCCCATTACTACCGATCGGACTACTGCCGCCTGAAAGCCAGTCAAACCAAGGAAAATTAGCAAAGCTAACGCGCCGATGTTCGATTGTGCGACAGGGGATAAGCGGTTACGAGTCAGGCTCAAAATTGCCCCCAGAATTAACGATACCTGAAACCCCGATGCCGCCAGCGCGTGTGCCAGTCCCACCCTGACGAATCGATCGTGCAGATCGAAGGGTAAATCCACCGCATCCGCACCCAGCACCATCGCCGTCACCAATGGCCCCACGGGGACATCCAACCACTTCACCTGCGCTGCCGCAATTCGCTGGCGCAATTTTCCCCAACTCCACTGTTGCGTCTGGCTTTCATCGGGTACCCGCAATTGGACGCCCCGCATCCCCGCAAAGCCACCCGACTGACTCAGATAATCGCGAAAACTAAATCCGCCCGGATTGGCATTGGCTTGGGGCAGATACAACGTCCCCGTAATCGACACCTCCACCCCAGGCTGAAGCCCCGTCCCGCTCTGCAAGGGCACGGTCACATACACTCGACCGCTGACTGCTTTGCTCACGTCAGCAGGGCGCAAATTGTTGCCCTGAATTTCATTTAGCTGAGTGGCTGCCAGCCAAAATTGACTATTTTGATTGCGGGTGATGCGGGGATAACTATCGACTGTACCTTGGACGATCGTAAATTGAGTAGTACCGCGCTCGGCAGTGGCGGCAACGTAGGTACTAATATCGTTGGCGGCAATTTTGGGAACCCGCCATTCGAGATAAATACTCGCACATGTGGCAATCGCGATCGCCACTGCCAAATATTGCCATGGTGGACTCTGTTTCCAGCGGCGCGGGAGTTGCCATGCCAGGGGGATGGCAACGATAATTAATCCCCATCGCACCCACGGGTTGAAGGTGACGAGCAAACCAATGACGTAAGCCAGACAAAGGAAGATCGCAGCTTGGGTATTCCGCATGAGGCAATTGACGATCGGTTATGGGGGATTGGTGAAGCTCGATTTAGTTCGCTCATCAGTAATTAGCACTGGCGATCGAACATGAGAAATTATCGCTAACTTTTGTGCGAGCGATCGCGTCTCAATCGATCGTCCAACTGTATAGTGACAATCTAAATTAAAGCGATCGGCGATCGAGATCGTTAGCTTCAAGCTTTTCTCTGTCTAGCTTACAGCATTATTACCCCATAAACTCGTTAGCCTCTTTTCGATCGACTAGCGGTTGTAAGTGTGAGACGCACTCTGCCAACCCAGGGTATTTCCGGAGGATAACCGTCGCTACGAGTCCAAATTCCTAGAGCCTGCTGCTAGCAAGCCGATCGAGAATTCTAGCATTTGGCGTTATAATTAAGACAAGTGCCTAAATTATGGTGAGTTATGGCTCCATCAACACAATTACTGGATATTTTAGGAATTCCAAGTTCGACAAATTCTTCAGCAATCGATCGTGCTGAAATAGTACGACAAGGATTATCGATCGCATCTTTTAAGCGAGTTGCAAATTACTATCAACTCTCAGATGCTCAGATGTCTAAGGTGGTGGGAACTTCAGTCCGCACGATTGTCAGACTTCAGAAAGAAGATAAACCTTTAAACTCCACTTGGTCAGATCGATTGTACCGATTAGCGAGAGTTGCGGCTCAAGCACAAGAGATATTTGAAAGTGCTGACACGGCGACAAGCTGGCTGAAGCGACCCAATCGAGGACTAAATGGTCGTGTGCCTGTCGATTTACTCGATACGGATGCAGGTACAGAGCAAGTTGTGGAATTACTCGATCGAATTGAATATGGAGTATACAGTTGAGTTTTAGTTTGTGGCGAATCTCTAAGCGGAAGTATGCAGACACAGCTTTCAGTGGAGAAGGTGCCAGAAGAGTTGGCGGACGCTGGAATTCTCGCGGACAGGGGATGGTTTATACTTCGGGAACTCTGTCATTAGCAGCATTAGAAGTCTTCGTTCATATGGAAGTAGAAGATGTGGCAACGATGTTTGCTTACATTCGAGTTGATGTACCTACAGAAGTAAAAGTCGATTACCTAGAAGTAGCTCAGTTACCTCCAGATTGGCGTAACATTCCCGCACCTGCTGTTTTGACAACTATGGGCGATAACTGGTTTAGATCGGGTTCGACAGCGATTTTAGCGGTACCTTCGGTGGTTATTCCCTTAGAGTACAATTATTTAATTAATCCATCGCACCCCGATTTTGTGAAGTTAACTGTAGAATTGCCACAACCATTTGAGTTAGATCCCAGACTTTGGAAAAGTAGTTAATCGACAAAACACTCCAGTTCAGGAATAATCATCAGCATCGATCTAATCTGCGCTCGCAACTTGTAAACAAACGATCGTCATTCAACCAATTTTACAGGTAAGTTCTTAATCTGAGCAGCGAACCACATGGCAACGTTGCCATTATCATCATCCATCCGTTCTAATGTTCGATCTAATAATTCGATCGACAATCCTATCAGCGCAACAGATTCGATACATTCTTGATATTTGCCATCCACTAATCGAAAAGCCAGCACCCGTTTTCCGCGCACATCGACTACCCAATATTCAGGAACTTCTAAGGTTAGATATAGTTGTTTCTTTTCATCTAAATCGCTGGCTAAAGTGGTGTCGGCGATTTCAACTGCTAAATCGGGTACGCGCCACTTATTTAGATCGACTCGACGCGATTCACCCGATTGATATCGAGGAGCATTACCGCCGATATATACAACTTCATCTGGTGCAGCTCCTCGATCTGTGGGCTTTTCTAGTACGCAACCGCCCAGCAGATCGAATTTAACATCTCCTTGCTTGACAAACCAGCTATACAAGATCATTGTCAGCAGTTTATTAAATCTTGAATGGTTGATACCTTCGTTACCAATATCCTCAATCCACATCACTCCGCAATTAAAGAAAACGCGCTCTAGCTCACTCTGAGGGTTTTCGACACGGTGAAGATAATCCTCCCAGGTGGCGGATGACTGTCGATCGATAATAACAGGTGGTGAGGTGGCGATAATAGCAGTCATGGGCGATTACCTATCAATCTGAATCTCTAGATACTTTGACTTTACCG
>NZ_JANPGM010000065.1:0-7192 GCF_031423935.1 Chamaesiphon sp. VAR_69_metabat_338 | reverse complement strand
GGCGCAGCGGCTGCTCCAGCAGTCGCTGCTATCGGTTTTTCCTCACTTTGGGAGACTGTGGCAATTTGAACGCCCTGCGGAATGCTTTCGCGTAAATCTTGAAGTACAGCCGACCAAGGTTGTACCTGATTGAAGACACTTGCTAATGAGTCGGTTTCGCCTGTAATTTGGGCGACTTGACCATTGAGTTCGGCGATCTTGGCATCTTGCGCTGTAAGACTACCCAATTTTTGGTCTAAGTCTTTTTGTTTGGCTTCGAGTTGAGTAGTCTGATGACCCAAATAGAGCAAACTACCACCAGTTGCCAGTAAAGCTAAGGTGGCGATACCCAGACCGGCAAACAATGGGACTTTGCCATATTTGTCGCGAGCTGTCGCTGGAGTGCCACTACTGAGATCGGTCTGTTGACCAGTTTGATATTCGGCGCGTTCGCGCAGTAAATTGATGTCGATACTATACATATATTTATACCTCGCGCATTCCTAAGCCTAGAACTACACCGAGTCCAGGTCGTTGACCGATGGGGATGTCCATTTCTGGATCTAAACCCAGTCCCCCGATGGGATCGACTTGAGTGGTGGGAATGCTCAATCTTTGGGTGAAAAAGAGGTCGAGTTGACCGATACCACCACCAGGCCCTGCGAGTAAGAGTTGTTCGAGTTTGAGGTCTTGGCCGTTATGGCTCATGTAGAACTCGATCGAGCGGCGAACTTCATCGGCTAATTCGGTGAGGATGCGTACGGTGGCAGCCATCCCAGGATTGATACTGGTCATCGCTTCGGTGCGATCGGTAATGCTGCTGACGGGGAGATCGGGAATCGTGATATCGAGCAAGGCATCGGAGTTGCGGCTCAAGGGGAGATTCATCGCACTGCTGAGGGCTTCTTGAAGCTGAAACGTCCCGATGGGCACGGTGCGGTTGAATTGAGGAATGCCATTGACGACGATCGCGATTTCGGTACAATCGAACTCGATATCGATTAACACGACGGCTTCTTGAGGGGCAAATTGCCGCAGTTGTTCTTTGATCGTGCGGAGGACGGCAAAGCTGCTAATTTCTAAGACTTTGACTGGCAAGCCAGCATATTGAAAGGTTTCGATATAACTATCGGTGACTTCCTTGCGAGTGGCTGCTAGCATGACTTGAACTTTGTCGAGTCCATCTTCATCGGTGATTAAATCGAGCTTTTGATAGTCGAGATCGACTTCTTCCCGTGGATAAGGCAGATATAACGCGGCTTCGTGATTGAGAATCAGATCGCGGACTTCGCGATCGTTTAATTCTGCAGGTAAGGGAATCAATCTAATCACTGATTCGCGCATCGGCACGGAGGTAGTAACGTGAGTTGCCTTAATTTTGTTGTCGGCTAAGGTCGTCCGAATCAAGTCACCTAACTCTTGGGCATTGATAATTCGTCCTTCCTCAAAAATTCCTTCCGGAACTTCTGCGAAGCACAGATGCTTGAGGGTAAGATCGGCACCTTTCTTTTGGAGTTGGGCAATGTTGATCCGTTCGGATCCAAGTTCGATCGCCACTCCATTACCTCGTTGAGGAAATAGATTTTTTAATCGATTAAGCATATAGATTTGTTACTCATAGCCGAAACTATGCCACTAGGAAGAAGTAGGAAGACGGGGTAATTAACGTTGAAATTGGTAGTACAAGTAACGTGAAGACGGGTAGGTGCTCCTCGATCGATTGCGATCCGCACGATCGAAAGATTCAATTACTCTCCTACTTAAATTACCCACAACAACCGATCGCAATTAACATTGCGCGGAGTTTTTTTGCAAATTCAGAAAATATACTGAGGTGACGCACATCAGGCGAGTCACCGGATTCACTCTTCGCTCGGTCGGCTAGCAGATTGTAGCCATCGATGTTGCTACTACAGCGTCCGATCGCTGCGAACGACATTGTTGTATCGTTTGTCACAAGCACATCTGTGCCAACTCGATTATCATAGAAAGGCTGGCAATCGAGCGGCTTGATGGCCGATACTAGCTCGCTGTGAGCCAAATTTTACCTAGTTGGAGTTGATGATGATGACGAAGTCAGGATCGCCCTCACGTAATGCTGTAGTTTCACCATCGCTACTGGTCAGTCTCGCTGCGACACCCTGGCTGGCGGCGATCGTCGGCGTCCGCGCGGCTGGTGAGTTTATCGAACAATTAGGACTGGCTAGCGAAGAAATCTTTCGGGGCGATCGCTTGCCCGTATTACATTTTCCCGATCGACCGAGCGATGCACCGACCGATACCACTACACCGATCGATCGAGGCTAGTCTGAGGGATAAGTGTAGGTGCCCTTACGCCAGCTCGGGCCAGGAAACTAGCCTCGATCGACATCGCGTAATCGGCTATTACTCTGTTAATCAGGCACTTCGCTAGCTGCAAGCTACTGTGGCTGACAAATCTTTGATATAATGATTCCACCTTGCTGGCCAAGCGAGGTTGACTAGATTTATTAAGTTCTTCCCGTTCATCGCGAGGTTAGAAGCTTGCCCACTCGCGCCAGGTTAGCGATCGCATCTTCACCTTGGGTAATTTTCCCTTCATACCGCGAGCACTTCTCCTATGCATCCGCTCACCCATAGCTCCGAATCAGATTTGACGGTCTGTACTCCCTCTAATCTCCAGCTCATCCATCGACTCAAGGTGATTGAAGACCTGTGGGAGCGAGTGCTGCGCGATGCTTGCGGTCAAGATTTAGTCAATCTGCTCAAACAACTGCGCGAGATGTGTTCGTCCGACGGTAGTACTGCCGAACCGCTGTCCCAAGAAGTTCACCAACTGATCGAAAAACTCGATCTCAAAGACGCGATTAGAGCCTCCAGAGCCTTCGCGCTCTATTTTCAACTGATTAATATTGTCGAGCAGCACTACGAGCAGTGCGAACAAAAGTTAGCTCTGAAACTATCGCTGCAGTATGCCGCACCGATCGCTCTCTTAAACTCAGCAACTGGAGATCGCACCGAACATCTGCTGCCGCTCGGTGCGGGGTTACTCGAAAAAAACTGGCAAGCTACCGTCGAACCGCCCAAAGAACGCGGCACTTTTCACGCACTTTTTCCTTCGCTTAAAGCTGCTGGCGTACCCCCCCAGCAAGTGCAACGGCTGTTTGATGAATTGGATATCGGCTTGGTATTTACCGCCCACCCTACCGAAATCGTCCGCCATACCATTCGCGACAAACAACGTCGAGTTGCCAAAATTCTCGAAAAACTCGATCGGGCGGAGGAAGATATGACTCGGCTGGGGATTTCCTCATCCTGGGAGGTCGCCGAACTCGAAGGTCAACTGCTCGAAGAAATCTTGCTGTGGTGGCGGACGGATGAATTGCACCAATTTAAACCCACCGTCCTGGATGAAGTCGATTACACGCTCCATTATTTTGAGGAAGTGTTATTCGATGCGATTCCTCAGCTCTCACAACGATTGCAGTTAGCTTTAAAGACATCTTTTCCCCATCTGCGACCGCCCAGCAATCGCTTCTGTCGGTTCGGTTCGTGGGTCGGGTCAGATCGCGATGGCAACCCCTCCGTTACGCCCAAAATCACCTGGCAGACAGCGTGCTATCAACGGGGCATCGTCCTCAAAAAATATATCAAATGTACGCGCGCTTTGACCAATGCCTTGAGTTTATCGCTGCATTGGAGCAATGTCTTGCCAGCATTATTAGAATCGCTGGAGCAGGATAAGGCGCACTTCCCCGAAATCTACGATGAGTTGGCGATCCGCTATCGTCAAGAGCCGTACCGACTCAAGCTTACCTATATTATCAAACGCCTTTCTAATACGCTGGATCGATCGCGCCAAGTCTCCGACTGGGACAGTTTGGAGTTTCCGCAAACCGATCTCAACCCGAATACCGGCTATCATTCTGGGGCAGATTTTCTCAAGGAGTTAGGCTTAATTCGCCAGAGCTTGCAGCAAACTGGCTTGACTTGTCAAGCATTAGAAACGCTGATCTGTCAGGTCGAAATCTATGGCTTCAATCTCGCCCAACTCGATATCCGCCAAGAAAGCAGTCGTCATGCCGATGCGATCGCCGAAATTGCCGAGTACCTGCAAGTATTGCCCGAATCCTATCACGAGCTGTCGGAAATCGATCGCGTCAGTTGGTTGGTTAGCGAGCTGAAAACTCGTCGTCCGCTGATTCCTGGCGAGCTGCCCTTCTCGCCCAAAACTGTCGAAACCGTCGAAACCTTTCGGATGCTGCGCCGACTGCATCAGGAATTTGGCCCCGAAATCAGTCAGACTTATGTAATCAGTATGAATCGGGATGTCAGCGACATTCTCGAAGTGATGCTGTTAGCCAAAGAGTCGGGGTTATACGACCCTGCGACGGGCATTACCAGCCTGCAAGTCGTCCCGCTCTTTGAAACCGTCGAAGATCTCAAGAAGGCACCGATTGTCATGCAATCGCTGTTTGATTTGCCCATGTACCGCGCCGCGCTATCTGGTGGTTATCAGCCGACCCCAGAAAATGCGATTCCCGGACTAGTTCCCGATCTCCAAGAGGTGATGTTGGGCTACTCCGATAGTAATAAAGATGCGGGCTTCCTCAGTAGCAATTGGGAAATCCACAAAGCCCAAAAAGCCCTCCAATCGATCGCCGAGCAATTTGCTGTCAAGCTGCGGATTTTCCACGGTAGAGGCGGTAGCGTCGGCAGAGGTGGCGGCCCTTCCCACGAGGCGATTTTGGCGCAACCAGGGCAGAGTATTAACGGGCGGATCAAAATTACCGAGCAAGGGGAAGTTCTGGCGTCTAAATACTCCTTACCCGAACTCGCGCTCTATAACCTCGAACAAGTTGCTAGTGCGGTGATTCAAACCAGTTTGATGTCTGGCGGCATCGATGATATCGAACCGTGGAATGAGGTGATGGAAGATCTCGCCGATCGATCGCGCAAACATTACCGCGCGCTGATCTACGACTGCCCCGATTTGGTAGACTTCTTTCATCAAGTTACCCCGATCGATGAAATCAGTCATTTGCAAATTAGTTCCCGTCCCGCACGGCGTGGCGGCAAACGCGATTTAGCCAGTCTGCGCGCCATCCCGTGGGTGTTTAGTTGGACGCAAAGCCGCTTCCTCCTACCATCCTGGTATGGCGTCGGTGCGGCACTTCAGGAATTTGTCGCCGAAGCTCCCACCGAGAATTTTGAATTGCTCCAAGGTTTCTACCGCAAATGGCCATTTTTCCGCATGGCTATTTCCAAAGTCGAGATGACAATCTCCAAAGTCGATTTGCAAATGGCTCGTCACTATGTAGACGAACTCTCTCAACCTGAGAATAAAGAACAATTCGAGCTGTTATTCAACCAAATTACCCAAGAGTATCGCCTCGTTTGCGATATGATTTTGCGAATTTCTGGACACGAAAGATTTTTGGATGACAATCCCGAACTCCAGCGATCGATCCAACTCCGCAATGGTAGCATTGTGCCGCTGGGCTTTCTACAAGTCTCGTTGCTCAAACGGTTGCGCCAACATGGCGGTACGGGGATGATTTACTCCCGCTACAGCAAAAAAGAACTACTCGATGGTGCCTTGTTAACGATTAATGGCATTGCAGCAGGCATGCGCAATACGGGCTGATTTCTGGCACACGCCTAGATCGGAGGGTACCCACGAGGGGCATCCCTACAGATAACTTGTAGGGGTGCCCCGCGTGGGTATTCTGAATCGACACTAAGCAACAGCATGTTTAGACTGGCACAAGATCTAAGCAACGCAGGTTTGCGGAAACATTCTCTCTACGATTGAAGTCTAGATAGCGGATATGTCAATGCTTGCTATTTTCTAGCCGATCGAGTTTTGGATCTAAATTCTCTTCCCTTTTTTCCTTCCTATGTGGCGTGTCACAATTAACTGTTCTGCTGAAGACTGGCGTATTCATGGCGCAGCCTTCAAAGAGCTGGCGACTAAATATCCAGCTAGTTTGCTTTCGTCTAAAAAAATGCATGGTGACGAACGCCGGATTATGGAATACAAAATCGAACAAGTCAGCGATGCCGAAGATTTTACGGACGCGTGTCTGACAATTCCTGGTTTTAGCGCACTCTTTGAGTCTCTATGACCGAAAAATATCGATAATAATCGACTAAATCTATTGCTAGATCGCTAGATTTTAGGTAAGTGAGTTGACGATATTAGCAATCGTTATTGCCATAACTAGCCAATTATCAAAACTGTATTTTTAATAAATGCTCAATTTTTTGTGCGTTAATATTCATGTGTCTAACTAAGGTTTCGCTTCAAATTTATTCCGCCTAAATACTTAAAATTTTCTATTGACGATCGCCACAACAAAGATTATTCTGGTAGCATATTTGCAACTAACCATTTACTCTCTAGATTGATATGTCTGACAAGTTATCTCTGCTCAAGATTGCATCTTCTTCATTAATAATCGCGGCAACTCTACTGACTGGTCTTAGGATTGCCGATATCAGTCCAGCTATTGCCAACGAACCAGCAAATCGCATCACTGCGGCTAATCCTAATTTAGTTAGCCTAAATGTGAGCAAAAAAGCGAAAAGACCGAGAATTGCTGTAATGGATTTTGAATATGGCACGATCGGTAGCGACTGGGCACCGTGGCTGCAAACTAATATCAAAGCTGTCAATGAGATTCTCGTCAACAAGCTCGTAGATGGTGGTCAGTTCTCAGTGATCGAGCGCACCAAGCTCGACCAAATTCTCCAAGAACAAAATCTTGGCAAAACTGGCAGAATCGATACCAGTAGTGCTGCTAAAATCGGTCGAGTTTTGGGCGTCCAGACAATTATTATTGGTTCTGTAACTGAGTTTAATATTGACAAACAATCTCAGGGAATTAGCCTCCCGATGTTTGGCAGTGTTGGCGGTGGTAAAACAACAGCCAATGTCAAAATCAACATGCGCGCGATCGATACCAAAACTGGTGAGATTCTCTATACTGCCCAGGGTGTTGGTTCCTCTAATCATGGCAGTAATTCAGTCCAATTCCGTGGCGTAAGCTTCGGTAATGATGGCAACAACCAAGAGGCAAAACTTCTATCCGCCGCAACGGCAGATGCTGTCGAGCAAATAGCGACGAAAATCAATACTAATCCCTCTAAAATAGTCGATACCGATCCATAGAATTCAACCGATCGCAATTACCACTGATTAAGACACAAACCCGACTTTTTGGAAAAAGTC
>NZ_JANPGM010000064.1:0-1620 GCF_031423935.1 Chamaesiphon sp. VAR_69_metabat_338 | reverse complement strand
GAGCTGGTCAACGGGTGGGACACTGGTTCGATGGGGATGGGGCAATCTTGGCAGTTAAATTCGCTCAAGGGGCAGCTAGCGGGATCTATCGTTATGTCCAAACCGAGGGTTATCAGGCTGAGAGTAAGGTCGATCGATGGTTGTATGGCAACTATGGGATGAAACCAACGGGGAACCTGTGGGATCGAATCGGTAAGTCGGTCAAAAATTCCGCCAATACTTCGGTTTTAGCTTTACCCGATCGATTATTGGCATTGTGGGAAGGTGCTGAGCCGCACGCATTAGATTTGGATACGTTAGCAACGCTAGGCACGGATGATTTAGGGAGCGATCTTCAGCCGCTAGTTTATTCGGCGCACCCCAAAGTCGATCCAGTTTCGGGACATATTTATAATTTTGGCATCTCGATCGGCGCGCAGTGTAAACTCAATCTTTATCAGAGCGATCGCAGTGGGAAAGTCATCAAAACTAGTCAAACTAAATTACCTAGACTGACTACCGTTCATGACTTTTTGATGGTTGGTAAATACTTAGTTTTTTGTATTACCCCGATCGAGATTCAACCGCTGCCGATCCTGTTGCAATTGGCTAGCTATAGCGAATCGATTCGGTGGAAGCCAGAACTCGGTACTCAAATTATGGTGTTCGATCGCGATAGCCTCAGTTTAGTGAGTAATTTTACCACCGAGCCGTGGTATCAATGGCATTTTGGCAATGGTTATGTCGATGCTAACGGCCATATTATCTGTGATTTAGTTCGGTACCCAGATTTTGACACTAATGAATTTTTAAGAGAAGTTGCTAGTGGCGAAACACATACAGAGGCAATCGGCACGCTCTGGCAATTAGTTATCGATCCTAAAGCTGGGAAACTAATTAGCAGCGAACAGCTATGCGATCGCAGTTGTGAGTTCCCCTTGGTCGAAAGTTCGCAAGTCGGCCAAGAATGGCGATATACATACTTGTCCGTTCACAAATCAAATGCAGTTCTCAATCGGGAATTAGTCGGGACGATTGGACGATTCGATCGCCAGACGAATACTTTAACTACAGCAGATATTGCCAGCCATTTATATCCGACCGAACCAATTCATGTGGTGGATAAATTCGATCCGAACCGAGGTTGGATTTTGACGGTTATTTATGACGGTCAACAACATCAGAGTGAAGTCTGGATTTTCGATCGGGACAGATTGGATGAATCGCCTGTCTGTCGTTTGGGCTTACCCAGCGTGGTACCGATGGGTTTTCACGGTACTTGGAAGGGAAATTAGGCGTTGCTGGATTCAGGGATGATTAGCCCTCACCCCGCCAGATCCTGCGGCTCTGGCTCCCCTCTCCCAAGCTTGGGAGCGGCTCGCGCTCGTCGGGTTTCCCGACGGTTTAGCGAGACAAGACAGAGGGGTTGGGGGTGAGGGCAAAGTCTACGCTTCATCCCTCAATTCAGCAACTCCGGAAATTAATTATTACCTCCCAAAAACTATCCGCTCCTACTACTAGATAAGATTCTAAAATCTCTACTAGTAATAGGAGCGGTCTAGGGGGTCTGTTCGCTGGAACCTGGCTGCTGAGAGAAACTCTACAAACAAACAGGAGTGAATCTAGAACGATTCTATAGAC
>NZ_JANPGM010000063.1:0-7099 GCF_031423935.1 Chamaesiphon sp. VAR_69_metabat_338 | reverse complement strand
CTACGATGACAGAATTGTTGAGACCAAGGTCGGATACTTGTGCGCCTTCAGCCGTTGGGCCATTTTTCAATTGGCCGTTGATCCCTGTTTGGTTGCCAGTAGCTAACCGCGTCCAGAGGCGATCTTTACCGCTGAAACTAGTTTCAAATAATAAGCGGACGCGATCGCCAAAGACGGTGTTGTTGGAATTGGAACCACTCAATGCACCAGCAACGTTAAAGATTGCTTCGCCTTTGAGCTTGGTAGTTGTCGAAAATTGGTTGGCTTGGAGTTGCGCGACTTTTTTGTCGGTGGCGACTAGACGACCATCGATTTCGGCTAGTTGAGCGCGATATTCTTGAGTCAATCTTTGGAGAACTTCCAGATCTGCACGAGTGACACCACTGGGAGCACTCCCGGGCATGCCGCCAGGTTGCTGTGCCAGCATTGGTTCGACTCTATTCAAGCAAGCGTTCAAACCGCGCGCAAATTCCAGCTGCGAAACGGGTTTGTCGTTGAGGTTGGGATTACAACCGTATTTAGTTGCCAAACCTTGGAGCGATTTATATTGCCAGTCGCTAGGTTTGACGATATCGGTTTCGGATCCGTCTACTGAAGTTGGTTCGGTAGCAGCGATTTGCACTGGGTTCGCACCACTGGCTTTATTGAGAGTTAAGTTGCTAGCAGACCTAGCAATTTCAGTGCTGTTGGGTGCCGCCATGACGCCAGTGGTTAGCAATAGCACTGAGCCTACGAGCATTGGGCAGATCGATACAGATTTCCAAATTGCTGATGACATTTGGGTAGTTCTCCTCAAGATTAAATTTAATTGACTGGTGTAAAGTTCGAGTGGATTGCGATTGCGCGCGCACTATTAATATTTACAATTAACTCAGTTTCATCGCCCGATCGAGTTAAATTTTGATAACCACGATACAGACTAACCGAGCTAATCGATCGTCAAGTTGACCTCAATTATATGATGCAACCATTATCTTCAAATCAGATTTATCTACTTTTACTGAAAAATTAAGTGTGAATTTCCAATGAAAAAGTGATAACTAATACACAGAGTGCGGGGATTGGAGATGCTGACTTGACTCAAGCATTTCTATGTCAGGCTGCGATCCCAGAGAGCAAACTTTGGCATCGCGTAGCCTTAGAGTACCCATGCCTGTATCAAAATCAACATCAATTAAAAAAGGATTACTGAGTTGTGGCGAAGATCGGTGCTGCTGACGATCGATCGCAGAGATCGGCCAGAGTCATCCTCTCCTAAAAAATATCCAGTAGTGGACTGGAAAAAACGGTCGCATTGCGACCCTAGCGACATTTAGCAAGCGGTTTTGACGACAATTTTACTATTTACAACCAAAACAGCTTAATAGTCTTGCAGAATAAAATACTGATAAGCACGATACCGTTAGGGCTGCTAATGTCTTGACAATTTGGACTCGATCGTCAGATGAGATCGCGATCGTGTTAACAGTAACGAGATTCTAAGCATCCTACCCGAAAATACTGGCGATCGATCGTCTTCAGATCGGTGTAAATCGATCGAGCAAAGTGTTAATTATATCGATCGATCTGGGCACTATAAATCCATAGACCAGTTTAGGTGTGGATTGAGGTAGTGAATAATGAATCAGCAACTACAACAGCAACGCAATTTTAGAGATCTCGATGTTTGTATCGCTACTAGTAATTTGATGCAGCGCGGTATTGTTGCCAATCCAGCACGACGCAGTGTCGCAGTTCCAGCAGATAAGGGTAGAGATTTTGCAATGGCAATTAAGGCTAAATTTGATGGCTCGCGCCCGATCGTCGAAGATGTAATTTTTGCAACCTTGGAGCGATCGGATTTAAAGTTGGGCAAAAACTGGTTGAAGATCGAGCACTGTCTCAATCCTGAAGCTCGAAATAAGCCCTATTACGCTACTAAAATTACCAATCGATCGACCCAAAGAATTCGGATCGATCGGTTTGGGTCGTATATTAAAATTGGCAGAACGCTAGTCTTGCATTCGATTACCGGCGGATTTTTCAGCCGTCAACAGTTTCAAGAGTGGTACGGCTTAGGCGATAGTCAGTGGCTCGAACCAGGTCAAACCGTTATCGATCCCAACAACCACAGCCAACTAGGTGTCTATTGGGGTTATTCCTTTACTACTTCTAATGGTGCAAAGTTTGTCGCTGCGGCGGCTTGGAAGGGGAAACCTTGGTGGCAGATGTGGTAGGAATTAGGTTTTAGACTTTAGGCTTTAGAGATCTGTGAGGTTGTACTCAAGAATAAAGCCTAACAGCCTAACAACAGTTTCTTGTATTGCTGAACCGACGCAAATATCAGCTCAGATGCTCTGTGAGGAGATCCGCAAATCGTTCCCCGCTTCCCGCTTAACCGACCACAATTTTGCCATAGTCTAGCTTCAGGACTCGATCGGCTAAATGGAAGTAGCGATCGTCGTGACTGATAACCAGGACGGCTTTGCCGCGTTGTTTAAGTTCTGGCAAGAGTTGTTGATAAAAGATTTCGCGAAAGAACGGATCTTGGTCGGCTGCCCATTCATCGAATAAATAGATCGGGCGGTCTTCGAGGTAAGCAGTTAGGAGTGCGAGGCGTTTGCGCTGACCTTGAGACAGGGCTGTAGTAGAGAGTTTACCCTCTTCGATCGCGACTTTATGCGTAAGTTGGAGTTTTTCGAGGTACATCTTGGCTTGCTCGTCGCCATCAGCTAAATGCAAACCCACAAATCGATCGAATAGATAGAAGTCGGCAAATACGGTCGAAAATAGCTGGCGATACGACTCGCGATAACTGTCATCAATGACCTTGCCATCTAACAGAATTTCCCCACTGTCGGGCACGTATAAGCCTGTAATTAGCTTAGCTAGGGTAGATTTACCGCTGCCATTGCCACCGACGATAAATACTAATTCTCCTGGCTGGAGGGTGAGATCGACAGGCCCCAGTGTAAAGGTATTTTCCTCTCCAGCAAGCTGGTAACTATGGGTAGCGTGCTGGATATCAATTTGGGTAAATGCACGGGGGCTAAGGGTCGTGTGGGCGAGAGTCTCGGCGCGACTGGCTAGCGATAATCCCAAGGTATCGATCTTCCGCAAGGCGACACCTGCTTGGCTGAGGTTGGGTAGGATTGCCAAGGTATTCCCGATCGGTCGCATCAGATAAGATATTGTCAGCACGTAACCCGATAGGAGTTCGGCAGAGACTGTCTGAACGTGGGGTAAGCCGTAGACTAATAAGCCCAACAGCAAGAAAAACGACAGCTCGCCGATCCCGCTCGATAGCGCGATCGCGCGTTGGGAGCCAATCCGGTACTCGCGCAAGGTGGCAGCGGTAGTTTGCAAGTCTTCCTGGAGGAAGTCTTCGCGGCGTTGGGAATGTAGTTTGAGTTCTTTGATGCCGTTGGTAATCGCCTGAAAGTGTCTCATCAGGGCATCATTTTCTTCACGAGCTTCGGTAAATAAGCGCACGGCTTGGTTAATGAGCACTTGCACTAACGCGATCGATAATCCCATAAAGATTAATGTGCCCACTAGTACCCACAGCGACAGCCAGCCGAGATAAGCTAGTGAAGCTGCCACGATCGCCGCATTGACACATAATGTCGGGATACTAAATACCCCGCTAGAAATTGATTGAATATCTTCAGTCAGCGTCGCCAGGATGCGGCTGGTGCCCAACTCTTCTAAATGTCGTAATGGGGATGCCAAAACCCAGCCACTAATCCGCAGTCGCAGTTTGTAAATGGCATCTTGCGCCAATTGTGCGAGCAAAAACTGGGAAATGAGCGTCGTAATCAGTGAGACGACGACCAGTCCCATAAAGCCCCAGAGCAGTTCTGGCGGTGCTTGTGGGTGTGCGGGGGTAATCTGACTAATCGATCGATTAATCAACGCGATCGACGCGGCACTACCCATACCGCTAATCGAGCCAGTAATGGCAGCAGCCAATACGCTCATCCAGGAAGCTTTAAGCAGAAACTCGATTAAATTATTCATGGGTAGGGGAGTTAGGGTTTAGGAGTTGGGCGATATTTTTACACCCAGTTTTAGCAACGCTCTATTAATTATTGCTAATTTGAACCATCGAAATCTCGTCGAGCGCAAACAAAACAACCCCCAGCAGTGCTGAGGGTTGTTTTTTGAGAGCGAATCCAAATCGATCGCTGGCAATCTAGGACATTTCCTGAATAATGTAATCAAAATAGGGAGCGGCAGCGGCAGCATCGTCCTCGCTTAACAGACTGAGCGAGGCTTCTTTGAGTGCGGCGATCGAATCAGCCATCCCATTGACAGGTACGCCTAGCGAGTTGTACATATCCCGCACGCCAATCAACCCAATTTGCTCGATCGGCCCTTTGTCTCCAGCAAGAATTCCATAGGTAACTAGCCGCAGATACCAACCATAGTCTCTGATGCACTGAGCTCGTTGTTTTTGGCCAGCAGCATTGCCACCAGGTGCAATATAGTCAGGGTGCAGTTTCCACAATTGCTTGCTAGCTCGATCGACTATTTTCTTTTCGGATTCTGCCAAAGTGGTGACGATCCGAATCCGCTGTTCGCCAGTTTTCAGAAATGATTGAATATTTTTGAGTTCCCCAGTACTGGGATAACGGAGATCGTCGTCTGCCTTTAGAATAACTTGACTAACTACACTCATATTAATTGGGATCTATTCTTAGATATCTTCTATTAAAGTAGTTTAGCTACTCTCGGTGCCACAAGTGAAGCAATAAATCGCGGGATATGAGGATCTTTGGTAAATCTTTACAATTAGGCTTTGGGTATTAGGCTTTAGGCTTTAGGTATTAGGTATTAGGCTTTAGAAGTTGGGGGACTGGAGGGAGGACGGGGAAACGGGAAGACGGGAAGACGGGAAGACGGGGGACTGGTAGGGAAAAGGACGCTTGCGTCCAGATCCACTATCAACTCAAGCATAAAGCCTAAGACCTAAACCTACCGGCACCCCAAACTATCCCTAGTAGAGACTCCAGTCACCGGATTAGTTCCATCCGCGCGATCGCATAGTAGTTTAGCTTGAGCGCGATCGATCAGAGCATCGGTAAAATCGGCACCTGTAATCTTGGCACCAAAAAACCGCGATCGAGTCAGCGTGGCTTCGGTGAGGATGGCATTAGTGAGATCGGCTTCATCAAACGTGGCACGATCGGCCAAAGCACCTGTGAGATTTGCTCCTGATAGATTGCTCTTCAGTAAGACAGCCATCGTCAGCATTGCGTTAGTTAAATTCGCCCCGCTCAAATCGACACCCCGCAATTCGGACGATACAAAGACGCCACCCGTGAGATCTTGTCCGGCAAAGTTGCGATCTCTTAGATCGATCCGACTATAGTTCGTCTGACTCCCAATGGCCAAGGTGGGATTGGTGCCCAGCAATAACCATAGTGACAACACAATTAGCGATCGACTCAGCCATTTAGATACCAATGCGAACATACCCGGCCTCGGCATGTTCGCATTAGCGGGCAATGAGCGGTAGGGGTGACGTAAAAAACAAGCAATATGGCTGAGTAGTGGCATTGGTATTGTCTGGACTTTAAGACGATTGACTGTGATTAGAAACGGTAGCGAAGCAGTATATTAAGCAATTTAGCTGAAGACAGCAATCTTGAGTTCGAGCTACATTTTGGGTATCGGTCTGCTCATAGACTTTTGCTAATAATCATTACACATCTCCAAAAAATCAGCATTGCGATTGATTGAGTAGGTCGGCGTAAATTGGCAGCTTCGCTAGACAGTAAATCCACCAAAAAAAAGTGTCGGTTTTTACAAATAAAGTAGTATTTTCAGTCCGGCGCGGACAAATTGAATGAGTCCGGGGAGCCGATACAGCCGGTTTTCATACCTTGGATCGTAACTACGCTCTTAATAAATGAGCTGTTTGGTCGATGACTCACACCCAGCAGATTGCCATAATTAATTTTAGAGATCGTGACTAATCTATTTGTTGTCTTTGTTACTTAGAAATCGATCGTTAAACAAAGGCCGTATGAACCAGCAATGATTAGTCAACCAACTGTAACTGTTATTATCATTTTTCTAAATGCTGGAGAAACTTTTTTTCGAGAAGCGATCGAGAGCGTGTTCGCGCAGACTTATGACAATTGGGAATTGCTGCTGGTAGACGATGGTTCGACCGACATCAGCACAGAGATTGCACGGCAGTACGCACACAAATGTCCGGGCAAAGTACGGTATCTGGAGCATTCAGGACATCTAAATCGCGGGATGAGTGCGGCACGGAACCTGGGCATCAAACACGCCAGCGGTGAATATATTGCTTTTTTAGATGCTGACGATCTGTGGTTGCCGGAGAAATTAGCCAAGCAGGTTGCTATTTTAGATGCTCATCCAGAAGTGGCGATGGTCTATAGCTCGACTTGGATGTGGCACGGCTGGACAAACAAGCCGGAGGATCTCAAACGCGATCGCGGTCGAGCTTTAGGCGTCCATCCCGATTGCCTAGTCTCACCGCCGACAATACTGACGTTGTGTCTGGAGGGTAAAGCTGAATCCCCTGGGGTGTGCGGCGCGACGATCCGACGGGAGACGATCCAAGCTGTGGGCGGTTATGAAGATTCCTTCCGAGGCATGTTTGACGACCAAGTTTTATTTGCCAAAATCTGCGCTCGATCGCCAGTATTTGTCGCGAGTGGACACTGGGATCTGTATCGACAACATGCAAGTAGCTGCTGTCATGTGGCAAAAGCGGACGGTACATATGACATATTCAAGCCAAATGTCTCGCATCAACATTACTTGGACTGGTTGGAGCAGTATTTATCAGCGGAAGGAATGCGGGATACCGATGTTTGGCGGGCACTTCAGACCTCGTTGGCTCGATATCGTTATCCCGTGCGGTATCAGCTCCTAAACATCTGCCGCTATTGGCAAAAAATCTACAGGAAACTAGTGAGGATCGTCTGGATTAAACCACTACATCTAGTTATTGAAAACTCGAACGGAGATCGAGCTTAGTTAAAAGCTAATTTAAATAAAAATTCATGAGTGACTCACACCCCTATCGATCTCAAATTGCCCCTGTGCCAGCCGGAAGCTCGCGACCGTTATGGTCGGT
>NZ_JANPGM010000062.1:0-2495 GCF_031423935.1 Chamaesiphon sp. VAR_69_metabat_338 | reverse complement strand
TATATCTGTATACTTATAATTCCCAGATCTAGACTCACTTTTAACTTCTGAACTAAGATGCAAATTGTCGATCGATCCAACTCAGAACATTACTTATGGGGAGCTGGTTGTGATGGCTGGCATCTGTTGAAACGCGACGATATCAGTATCATTACCGAACGGGTTCCCCCAGGTGCCAACGAACAACTTCATTACCACGTTCATTCGCGCCAATTTTTCTACATTTTAACTGGGGAAGCCACAATCGAAGTTGAGGGAGTCAGACATAGTTTACGAGCTAATCAAGGAATCGAAATACCGCCTGGTGTCGCTCATCAATTCTGGAATGAATCGAGTTCAGAAGTAACATTCCTAGCAATATCAATGCCAAAAGCTCATGGCGATCGAGTAGAAGCAGCGTCATTGTAAGACTATAATGCTAACAAAAACCTGACATCGTTGTAAATATAAAAAATTAGAAATTCAAATTCGATCGAGTGATAGTTTTTCTTTAGGTTTCTAATGATGCTGTATGAAGTCGTTAAGAAGTAAATCTTTCACATTAGCTTACTAATACCATCAATATCTAATGAACATCCCTTCAGCATCTCCAATGCAGATCGATCGTTTCGTTAATAGATTGGTGCGATCTTCGCCTGAACCTCGGCAATTACTTCTGGCGAAACGGTTTCTACAAACTTTATTTGTCGCACTCTCCAATCTAGCGACCTAATTTGGTCTACTAAAATTACCCCATGAGTCTGTAATTCTTCTGGTAGCAAGACTTCAAACGGACAACCTTTTTGCTGACTGGTAATCGGACAAAATAACGCTAACAAACTTTTATCACTATACTCACATATACCCAATACGAGCGTGTATAAACCTTGTATTTACATCGTAACTTATGCCGATCGAATTTTGCTCAATTTACTAATCCCCTCAATATCTAATAAATACCCCTGCACCATTTCCAAAGCATATCGATCGGGTAAAACTTGCTGAAACTTACTAAACCGATAATTAGGTAAATTTGCTAATAGATATTCCTGAGTATTCTTGGCTTGCCAAAACTCCGGCTTAGTAACTTCTGAGATCGCACTCTCGAACATTGCTGGTGTTAAATGTTCGCCAGAGATCGTTACTTGAAAATTATCCGCTCTGACTTCCCAACCCCACAGACATTCCAGCCCATATTTGAGCGTGCGATTGATGCGTCCGCCTGCATACGTCCACCATTGCACCTTCTCCTCTTCCCAAATCGTCCCTTCGATAACTTCCTGACGACGTTCCTCGCGAGCGTTGTTTAATACCGATTTGGCGATCGGATCGAGATAAACTAAATCCTTTTTGGATTTTAATAAAGCGGCAATTTCCTGACAGACATCCCAGCCCAAAAATTGGGGAATAAATCCGCCCCAAGTGGGTTTCTTACCTTGAGGTGCGGGTGCGACGATCAGAGAGCGATTATCTCGATCGATCGATTGCGCGATCCAAGCTCTCCCGCCTAATAGGAAACAACTAATTTCGGGTGTTAAAGTATCAATGAATTTCTGCTCCAAAGAACCGATCGGTTGTTCCTTGGTGGTGTAAACATCATACTGCTGAGGCGAACTAAATACGGCATAGAGAGCCATAAAATTCTTCCGTCCGAAGGCTTTTTCGGTTTCCGATCCGATCGCGAGTAATCCGCCAGTCAGATAGAGATAATTATTTTTGAGCATGTGCTTGATTAACCGATCGAATTCCGCGCGTTTAATCCCTTTGAAATCGGGAATTGTTGATAATTGTGCCCAAGCATCCCCTGGTGAAATCGCACTAAATTGCATTGTCAGGGCGAGTAATTGTTGGACTAATACCGCCCAATTGCGATCGGATACGACGATCGATTCTACCCAATTCCGCCGCGCTAATTCGATCACCGCGATCGCTTGTAATAATGCCGCCGAATTATCGATTAAAAACGTCGTATTCGCACCGCCACCGCGCCTACCCGTGCGCCCCAATCGTTGTAAGAATGCCGAAACCGTATCGGGTGCATTTGCTTGTAAAACTGCATCCAAATCGCCGACATCAATCCCCAATTCCAATGTCGAAGTACAGACAATGCAATTATTATGCCCATTGGCAAACCGTTCTTCCGCCAGGGTGCGCTCCTCCAACGCTACCGAACTATGATGGATAAACACATCGATACCGCGATTTTGCATCGCCCCAGAGATTTCCTCAGCCAGAGCGCGACTCTGACAGAATAATAGACTCTTTTTGCCCTGTGCCAACATACTCGATCGATTGGCGATATCCAGCTTAGAATCCTGCATCAAGATCCGAATCTCTTTCTTGTGCTGCTCCTTCGGCGGATCGATCTTACAGCGCGGACGCTGAGAAGTCCCCTGCAACCAGTCCAGAATCGTGTCAGGATTGCCCACAGTGGCACTCAAACCCACCCGTTGTACATCGTGAGCACTCACCCGAATTAACCGCTCTAGCACCGACATGAGCTGCGCTCCTCGATC
>NZ_JANPGM010000061.1:0-3664 GCF_031423935.1 Chamaesiphon sp. VAR_69_metabat_338 | reverse complement strand
GATCGTCACCCGCGGCGGTGTCCGTTCATAGATCAACTGGCGTGTTGCGTGGGGTGGTGCGTCCGTTCCTAATTCGAGTCCGTGACGGCGGGAAATTGGCAAGTTAGTCGATCGTTCTAGCAGATCGGCTGGTAGAGCTTGAAGCTGCTCCCAGATGGCGATCGCCGCACCCGGACTACCCTGCGCTAGTCCCAAGATTTCTGGTCGTTCGAGGATTTCGGTTTTGCCTAATTTGGTCAAAACTTCGACCATCACAGTGCGATCTAGTCGGTGAAAGGGAATCTGCTGACAGCGCGAGACAATTGTTGGTAATAACGCGTCTAAGCTAGAAGAAATCGCGATAATTGTCGCTTTACCTGGTTCTTCGAGGGTCTTTAATAACGCATTGGCAGCACCTTCGGGCATCGTCTCGGCGCGATCGATCGCCACTACCGATCGATCGCCCAGCAGTGGGGGACGCCCTAAAAATTGACCGATTTCGCGAATTTGTTCGATCCGAATTTGGGGTGGGGCTTTCTTTTTGATGCCAGCAGCAGTGGCTTCGGCAGTGGAAAAGAGTTTGCCTTGATGAGTGTATGTCGGTAACACCCACAACACATCAGGATGATTGCCCTGAGCAAGTTTTTGCAGGATTAATGCGCGATCTGCTGGTGCCGCACGTTCGCCAAAAATCAGTTCGATAAAGCAGCGCGCCGCCAAGCTTTTGCCGATCCCCTCTGCCCCATGAAATAAATAAGCTGGTGCGAGACGTTGCGTGACGATCGATCGCTGGAGCAGTTCTACTGCTTGGGTTTGGCCGCTGAGGGCAGTGCTAAATTGCATCGAGTGCTGCTGACATTAGATAGGACAATTGTACCGCCGATCGGGATTTGCCCACAAGCAACAACAGATAATGCTAGACTGCCCTGGCGCAACTATCGATCCACAAGATTCGATCGAGCGATCGGGCGATTGTGCTACTGTTCCGTGAGTGTGTGGGTACACTATGAAAGAGATAAATAGAACCGCAGTCAACCGTGCAAATCATCACTGAACGATCGATCGACACAGCACCCGGACGAGTACATAGATGATTATTTACGGGAGTTACTATGAACTTTACTGAACCTAGCCGTCAACGCATTTTATTAGTTGATGACGATCTGGTCGTGCGGGCGAAGGTCAGTGAGTCGCTACAGGAAGACGGTTTTGAAGTCATCCTGGCCAAAAATGGTGATGATGGCATTGCCGCCTATCAAGAACACCGTCCAGATCTCATTCTGGTCGATGCCGTGATGCCAATTTTAGATGGCTTTGAGTTTTGCGAACAACTCAAAAACATGGGCGAACGCTTGACCCCAATTTTGATGATTACCTCATTAGATGACAATGAATCGGTCGATCGAGCCTTTGCATCGGGAGCCACTGACTATATTACCAAGCCGATCAATCTCTCTATTCTCCGCCAACGCGTGCGCAATCTAGTGCGCCAATCGTATTTAATCAAAAATCAACTCAACGAACTTCAGCAAGCCAATCAAAATCTCCAATTATTAGCTAATTTAGATAGTCTGACTAAGTTGTCTAATCGACGCGGATTCGATGACTATATCCAGCGCGAATGGGATCGGATGCGGCGGATCAAAGCCCCATTATCTTTGATTATGTGCGATGTCGATTTCTTTAAAAATTATAACGATCGCTATTTGCATCCCAACGGCGATCGCTGCTTGATTCAAGTAGCCATGTCGATTCGCAATACCGTCCGCCGCAGTGGCGATCTGGTCGCCCGTTATGGTGGCGAAGAATTTGCGATCGTTCTGCCAAATACCGATGCTTTGGGTGCCGTTTCCGTGGCTGAAAATATTCGATCGGCTGTTAAGAGTCTGCAAATTACCCATGAAGCTTCGAGCGTCTGTCCCCATGTCACGATTAGCGTCGGTGTTTCGACGATTATCCCCAATCATGAAAATGATTTTCAAGCATTAGTAAATGCCGCAGATCGCGCCTTGTATCAAGCTAAATCTCAAGGACGCGATCGAGTGACGATGATTGTGGCTTAATTTAGGTTTTAGGTTTTAGGCTTTAGGCTTTAGGGGATATTTGAACGCAAGCGTTCTGTTATTTCCTAGTCTCCCCGCTCCCCGCTCCCCGCTCCAGATCGAGAACTTTCGCAAAATTAACTGGTAGATCCGGCATCCTGCTGCGATAATGGATGGTTGCTCACCATCGATTGTAAGTTTCATGCTATTGACGACACCCACCTGGAATACCCTGGCCGATCGATCGCTTGCGGGAGAGATCTTGACTAGGGAGGAAGCTCTGAGCGTACTTCAGGCCAAAGAGGAGGTGTTGCTCGACCAAATCGCCGCTGCATATCGGGTGCGCCGTCACTATTGGAGCAATCGCGTCCGGCTGCATTATCTGCTCAATGCTCAGAGTGGTATGTGTCCTGAGGATTGTCATTACTGTTCGCAGTCGAAAATTTCTACTGCCGAGATCGAGAAGTATCCCCTGATGGCGCAGTCCAAGATCCTCGACGCTGCCAAACGCGCCGCCGAACTTCAGGCGGGGACATTTTGCATGGTGATTTCCGGTCGAACTCCTAATGAAGCGACGTTTGGTAAAGTATTAGAAGCCGTGCGGGAAGTTAAAGCCAATTACGATCTGAAAGTTTGTGCGTGTCTGGGCTTATTAAACGCCGAGCAAACCCAACGCCTCGCCGATGCCGGAGTCGATCGCGTCAATCACAATCTCAATACATCGGAAACCAATCACGATCGCATCGCCACTACCCACACCTATACCGATCGAGTGGAGACAGTCAAAAACGTCAAAGCAGCGGGGATCACTACGTGTTCGGGCGGCATTTTGGGGATGGGTGAGTCAAACGATGATGTCATCGATTTAGCCCTGTCCCTGCGGGAATTAGGCGTCACCAGCGTCCCGATCAATTTTCTGATTCCGATTCCAGGGACTAAGTTTGCGGATATTAAACAATTAACTCCCCAACAATGTTTGCGGATGTTATGTTTATTTAGATTCCTATTACCGTCCCAAGAAATTCGGATTGCTGGCGGTCGCGAAGTACATTTGCGATCGCTCCAACCGTTAGGATTATATGTCGCCAATTCAATTTTCGTGGGCGATTATCTAACAACACCAGGACAATCAGCGACTCAAGATTGGGATACGATCGCCGATTTGGGTTTCGTCTTAGAAGCGGCAGATGGTTCGCCGATTAAGCGTTAAACATGTATTAAGATCTGTAGGGGCAGGTGGATGCCATTAATTCAAACCTGAAGTCAACTATCGTACGAACCTGCCCAACCCCACCAGCAACCTGAATATTTCGGCACCAAAGCAAATGAGAAAGACGATTGCCGTTGGAACTCTGCGCGAATCTCGTACCAGAGAATACACCAACGAAAGGTTAATAGTGGGTGAGGGCGGGTTCGTACGATAGTTATCGTTTCAACCATAATTGATGGCATAAAGCGGATGCATAACTCGTTCCGAGAGGCTTCGCCAACGCGCTGAGGTTTCCTCAGCGTGCGTTGCACCAAGCACCCGCCCCTACAGATTTTTATTTCTAGATAGCTCACCCGATCGAGTTTTTGTGAATCGATCGAAACACTCACCAGACGCACGATCGATAGTCCTAATGCTACGGCAGAAAGCAAAT
>NZ_JANPGM010000060.1:0-4825 GCF_031423935.1 Chamaesiphon sp. VAR_69_metabat_338 | reverse complement strand
GATGTCGTTGAATACTTGAGCACTAACGCTAAAATTTTAGGTGTCCTCAAGTCTGAACGCACCAGACATCGAGAGCGAGATGCTCTTTCTACTCTGATTTGGGGTGAGTCATAATGTTTAAGTTGACACCACTGCCCTCGTAGGTACCTTAAAATCTACGGTAATTACTAATACGATCGATCTGTCATCGGCGATCGAACTTGCGGTCTAAGTTACCAGAAGCCACCCCGTTTGCCATTGGGGAAAACGGTCATAAAATTGGTTTTGGCTTGATTCAACTGATCTTCGGTGACTTTGACACCCTTCAAATTTGCGCCACAGAGGTTGGCACCGTGGAGATTGGCATAATTGAGATAGGCTTCGCTCAGATCGGCACCGCGCAGATCGGCATTTTGGAGATTGGCATAGCTAAAATAGCCCTTACTGAGGACGGTATCCTTCAATACCGCACCACTCAAATCGGCTTTATCAAACTTACCAGCGGCTAAATTAGCCCCTTGGAGATTGATGTAAGCGCAATTGGCACTACTGAGCGTAATCCCTGGCAGGTGGGCTTTCGAGAGATCGAGGCTGCTGATGTCCATTTCGCTAAAGGTTCGTTGACCGCGCCTAAATGCTGCCAAAACTCCCTGAGCATCGAGTTTTAATTGCTCGCGCGGGACTTGAATGGCGGGAATGCCTCCCAGCCCCGTCCGAATGTCCGTACCAAATTGACTGCGATCGCCAGCATTTTTGATATTGGTCGGATCGCCATCCATCCGGCGGCGTTTGATGGCCTCGGCCATCCGTTGCGATGCCGATGAGGCAGGTTGCGCGATCGGTTGTGGTGGCTGACTTTGGTGGGGATTGACGGGCAATCCTGGCGGTGCAGCTTGGGCAAAGGGAATCGGTTGTTTGGGGCTGCCGACTGGCTGCGGTGGTGCGGCAACTGGACGAGTATCGACCAGGGGTGTGGTGTTTGCTAGCGCGCGCTGGACTTCTTCCACCGACTGATAGCGGTAGCGGACGGACACCTCTAGCATCTTGCCCAAAACTTGCGTCATGTGCTTGCCCAGTTGGACGTGTTTTTGCCACATCATTTCCCCAGTTGAGGGGTTGTACTCGATATCTTTAGGCGACTTGCCGGTCATCAGATAGATACAAGTCACCCCCAGCGCATAGAGGTCGCTGGCAAAGATCGGACGCATCGCCAACTGTTCTGGCGGTGCATAACCGGATGTACCGACCGCAAATTGCGTATTCGAGCCTTGCTCGACACCTTCTTGCGGTTCCAACTGGGCGACGTAGTTTTTGACGGCTCCAAAGTCAATCAGGACTAGTTTGCCATCTTGATCGCGTCGCAAAATGTTGGCAGGCTTAATGTCGCGGTGAATGACCTGTTGGGAGTGAATATAGGTAATGACCGGGAGAATCTCGATCAAGAAATCGCGGATTTTTTCTTCTTTAAACAGACCCATCTGCTTGACTTCTTGATGGATGGTATGTCCGCTGACGTACTCCTGAACTAAGTAAAAGTTACGACGCTCTTCAAAAAAGTCTAGCAGGCGAGGAATTTGGGGATGGTTGCCAATTTTGCCCAAAGTTCTAGCTTCGCGCTCGAATAATTCTCTGGCCATGCGCAGGAACTTTTCATGATTGTTACTCGGCCTAAGTTGCTTAATTACGCAGATTGGCTCGCCAGGAAGTGATACATCGATCGCTACAAAGGTCGCACCAAAGCCCCCTTGCCCTAGTGACTTGGTGACTCGATAACGATTGCGTACGAGCAGCCGTGCGCCACAGGCTTGGCACAGAAAAGCATCGATCGGATTTTTCGGTTGGGGACAGTCAGGGTTTACGCAGTAGCTCATTGAGCCTCACCAGTGGAACTTTTCTCTTGACATATGCTTTGTTTCGTGGCTCTAGTCTCCCCTGGTGGGATCGCGATTCCATTAGCTTGGAGATCGGACTAGCTCGGACTTAAATGTAGTAACAATAACTAGCCGATCGCTTGAATTGCAGGGCAAGTAAAGGATTTCGCTATTTGCTTCTAATTCTACCGCTTTTGTTCGCGCGATGCGATCTTACTTCATGGCGTGTGTGGTGCGACTTGCGACTTCCAAGTTGGGGGTACGAGTGACGATCGAGCGTGTCAGCCAGTAGCAATGATTCGCATCCGATCGACTTCGTTATTTTTAAAGTACCCACAACAGGAGCGCAATCTCTCTTTTGACCGGGAATATTTCGACCCTTTGGCAGTCTGGAGATCGAGCTAGCCGATCGACCATCTCGATTTACCGATCGGTTAAGCCTCGATCGTCACTCGCAGATTACCACGTTTTTTGAGCACCCGACACGAGGTCGTCGCCCGCAGGCCCTCTCCGTCAGCATCTCGTTGGTTAAACTCTAGATCGATCAGTGTCCCGCCTACGCGCAGATTTTTGAAGGAAATTTGATGAATATTGCTGGCTAAAGCGGGATCGAGAATCCGCAGGCAATTACTCGGTGCATCGGGCACCAAATTTACCATCATTTGCATCAACTGAAAAATCGTCCCGGTAGCCCAAGCTTGCGGCGAACAAGCGACGGGATATTGGATCGGGCTGTTGCCGTCGATGCGTTCGTAGCCGCAGAATAGTTCGGGGGGACGATGGTAGGGCTGATGGCCAGTCATGTCGAGAATGCCTTGAGCGACTTCTAAGGCTTGTTCGACGGCTCCGACCGAACGTAAGCCCATGGTAATCAAACTATTGTCATGGGGCCAGACCGAGCCGGTATGATAGCCGATCGGGTTGTAGGCTGGTGACTGACTGCTCAACGTCCGAATTCCCCAGCCGCTAAACATATCCGGCGCGCGCAAACGTTCGGCGACGCTTTTAGCTTTTTCGGGATAGAGCAAGCCTTGCTGTAAGCATTGTCCGGGATTGGAACCGATGCCATCCACCTGTTTGCCCGCGCCATCGAGTGCCATTGCCAGAAAATCGAGATCGGGAATCCAGAAATCATTGTTGAAACGTTGTTTGAGCTGTTGAGCTTCCTGTTGCCAGCGGGTGGCCAGTGCGTTTTCTTGGCGCAGCTTGGCCAATTCGACCATCCGAATTTTAGCTGCATAGACATAAGCTTGGACTTCGCACAGGGTAATCGAGCCAGTGGCAATTTTGCCTTGGCGATCGACAATACAATCATTGGAATCTTTCCAGCCCTGATTGGCCAAACCCCGCGCAGAGGTGCGGAAGTAGCTCAAGTAGCCGGTTTCTGCACACATCCGATCGATCCAAGCCATGGCTGCCACTGCGTTGTCCCACAAGCGATCGAGGGTAGCGGTGTCATTCGTCCACGCATAGTATTCGGCGTAGAGCATCAACCACAGCGGGGTGGCATCGACCGTCCCATAGTAGGGAGTATGAGGCACTTCTTGACAGCGGGCCATCTCGCCCATCCGGATCTCGTGGAGGATTTTGCCCGGTTGCTCTTCGCGCCACTCATCATCGACCTTGCCTTGGTATTGAGCTAGTACCATCAGGGTTTCGCGCGCGATCGTCGGATCCAAGATCAGCACCTGACTGGCCGCAATAATGGCGTCGCGACCGAATAGAGTACAAAACCACGGTACGCCTGCCGATAATACCTTGCCCGTGGTGCTGGGTCGATCGCTATTAGTGTTGACTAATTCAAAACTTTGGCGCAATAAATAGACATCTTGTTCGGCACGTTTGATCGCTTGATTGAGCTTGGGGTTGTCAGTCCGAATTTGGGTAATCTGCGATCGCCAGGTGTCTTCTTCCAACATTTCGGCAGCTTTGGCTTGGATCAGAGCCATCGGACTACTGACCCGCGACACAGGGCAGTTATTCATTAGCATTTCGAGGCGATAACCGATCCGATAACTAGCGTGGGATTCTAGCTCGATCTGCCAGATCGCTGTATATCCTTTGAGATAGTCGGGGTGGCGATGGGAAAATTGGATGTGTGATTCTAAAATCGCTCCATCTAGACCCTGATAAGCCATCGTCAATTCGTTGACTGTTGGCGGTGCGGACGCAGTGCGATCGGGCTGAACGCGGCGCAGTATTTGGCCGCGCTGTTTGCGATTGAAGCCGCGAATTTCAAATAAATCCGAAAAGTCAGCATCAAAACTCAGGCTCAATTCAAAGCTGACGGCGGTAGTGTTGTAGTTATGAATGGTCAGTTCTTCAAATAAACCACCATTGAGGACGATTTCACGCTGAATGCTAATGGTTTCGGCATTGATATTGGGAATGCTAGGATTCGTACACAGTGCAGAGAGTGCAAATCCTTTGTCAGCATTGCAGGTCAGTAAAATGGGCGAACTCCCAGCAATTTGCAACTCCAACCGACTCAAAAAGCGGGTATCCCGACAAAATAAGCCCAAGCTAGCGATCGTCTCGTCGCGCAAACAGCCAGAAATATTGCCGATCGTATCGGTAATCAAGAATAGATCGTCATCTTTGAGCGTAAGCGTGGTCTGGTTCCTGTCGCTTACCACGCAGCCCCACTCAGGGATATCTAACTCACTAGCCGGAATAAAGATTCTTCCTTCAAGTTCGATCGGATTAGACATAACAGTACCTATCTAGATGGAGTAGATGACATCAAGAATTTTTAGTGTCTAGGATATGATACTCGATTCGACAAAGCTGGGGGATGTAGCTTTTATGTATCTATTCTCTAATATCATTTTGGATTTTGAATTTGGTCTAACAAAAATTAAAATTGTCACTGGCCGATCGCCATCGAGTTGCGCGACAGGAAACAGGAGTTGATGATGCTTGCCTCGATCGATTTTTTATGCGATAATGGCCTTCTGTGACAGATTTACACAGTC
>NZ_JANPGM010000059.1:0-4893 GCF_031423935.1 Chamaesiphon sp. VAR_69_metabat_338 | reverse complement strand
TTTATCCATGACTTTGCAATTACGCCCAATTATTGTATTTTCTTCCAAAATCCGGTTGGGTTCAATCCCTTCCCCTTCTTATTTGGCTTAAAAGGTGCGGCGGAATGTGTCAAGTTTCAGCCTGAAAAAATGACTAAAATTCTCGTTATTCCCCGCAATCCTCGCAGCGGGGAGCAGATGCAAGTCCTAGAGACTAAATCGGGTTTTGTGTTCCACCACGCCAATGCTTTCGAGCACGATGGTAAAATATCGATCGATTCAATTGCCTATCCTACCTTCCCAGAAGTCGAACCCGATAAAGATTTCCGCGAGATCGATTTCAATACGCTCACACCCGGACAGTTATGGCGATTTGAATTAAATCTCCAAACTCAGCAAGTAAGTAGCGAACTCGTCGAACCCCGCTGTTGTGAATTTCCGACAATTAACCCCGCTAACGTCGGCAATCCCTATCGCTACGTCTACATGGGTGCGGCGCAGACACTAGCTGGTAATGCCCCGCTCCAAAGCATCCTCAAATTGGATCGCGAAACTAGCAAGCAGCAAATGTGGACGGCAGCACCAACGGGATATGTCAACGAACCCGTCTTCGTGCCGCGTCCTGGCGGTACCCAGGAGGACGATGGCTGGCTGGTTGCGATGATTTATGATGGTGTCAAAGATCGATCGGCTGTGGTCATTTTAGATGCCGCAGATCTGACCAAAGGCGCGATCGCTACGCTCCATCTGACGCATCATATTCCTTATGGTCTGCACGGTAGTTGGGCGGACGAGGTGTTTATCGATTCGTTGTAAGATCTGGCTCTGGATTGGGGCGAAGTTGCAGCATTGTCTAGTTAGAGACGATCGCGACTAGCCCTAATATTCCAGATCTTCATCTACATACTCACGTTGCTTCAGATCGGAATAGATCGACGGGATCGTCCTTGATAAAATCGCGATTAAACAGGTATTAATTCTAAATTCACTGGTTGCCAAGGTTGTGGCTCGATCGCCTTAGTAACTAAAGACTTAGATTTGAGTAAGTCTTGAAACTCTGTCACCGTGCCTTCGGCAGATAAAATTGACATCAACAGACCTTCAAACTTTACATCACCACCAGCCGCCGTCGGGATGATAAATTTAGGCTTGAGTAATTCGCATAGATCTAGTGCGCTGGCTTTACCTTTAATAACAGCACCTAATAACGGCAGCTTGAGATCGATTAATGGCGTAATGACAACATCGATCGCGGCTTCTTGGGCTAGAGTGGGCGAGTGATAGCCGTGGGGTTCGTAATAGAGGCTGGTATTATCTGCGCGCAAGATATAGCCATTTTCGATCGCGGTGGGGCCGACTGGCGAGCCGGGTACGGCTTTAATCTCGATCGAGTCAACATGATAACTCTCTCCAGGTACGATGGCGGTAACTGTCTGGTAGCCGAGCTTTTGGACTACTTTGGCGGCACTGGGCGAACCGATGACAGGGATCGATCGATCCAAAACTTCTAGAGTTGGCGGATGCGCGTGATCGGGTAGACCTTGAGAAAGTAAGATCAGATCGATATTTGTGGGGATGGGTCGATCGACTGTTTTGCTGCCTTGAAACAACCAGGGCAGATCGCCGAAGCTGAGATTGCCGACCAGCCAAGGGTCTAATAAAATTCGTTTGCCGCCCAGTTCGATGAGCCAAGAGTTACTGTCGAGCCAGGTGAGTTGCATAAACTTTATAGGTCGGATGATATTTACATAATTTAACACTGACGCGATCGAGATTGCTATGTGCTGGGTGGAGGCGGATTTTTAACGCAAAGGGCGCGAAGGTTTTTAGGGTTTGTGGGAGGTTGTTAGTTTTACCGCAAAGGACGCTGAGAGATTGCGACTATTCGGGAGATTCTCCGAAGCTTCATTTAAGATAGTGATGAGTGAATTGACGCTTCAACTACTAACGATTAAACTGCCGATGTCTGCATCTCAACCATCAACTTCATCTTTGCCGCTACCGCCAGGGAAATCTGGCTTACCGTGGATTGGGGAAACGATTTCATTTTTGCTCGATCCTGATTTTGCGACCAAGCGGCGACAGCAGTATGGAGCAATTTTTCGGACGCATATTATCGGGCGACCGACAGTGGTAATGAGTGGCGCGGCGGCGAATAAATTTATTCTGGCGACTGGCTTTGACAAATTTTCCTGGCGCGATGGGTGGCCGGATAATTTTAAGGAATTATTGGGGGAATCTTTATTTTTGCAAGAAGGAGCGGAGCATCAGCGCAATCGTAAATTATTGATGCCCGCGTTTCATGGCAAAGCCTTGGTAAATTATGTCGAAACGATCGATAAGATTACCGATTGTTATCTGGCTAAATGGTCGCAGACAGGGGATCTGACGTGGTTCCCCGAACTCAAAAATCTCACCTTTGAAATCGCCAGTGTCTTACTCATTGGCAGCGAACCAGGGGCGCAAACGACAGAATTGAGTCGGCTATTTACCGAGCTGACGAATGGTTTATTTACCTTGCCGCTGAATTGGAGTTATACGACCTATGGCCGCGCGATCGCCGCTAGAGACAAATTGCTCGCCCAGATCGAAACCGTTGTCCTCGCGCGGCAACAACAGCCCACTCAGGATGCCTTGGGCTTACTCGTACAGAGTCAGGATGAAGATGGCAATCGGCTGAGTGTGGACGAACTCAAGGTACAGGCGTTGTTGTTGCTATTTGCCGGACATGAGACGACGACATCGCTGATTGCCTCGCTGTGTTTGGCACTAGCCCAACACCCTGAAATCCTCGCCCAAGCCAGAGCCGAGCAGGCGCAAATTGGCATGGACACACCGCTCTCAATCGACAGCCTCAAACAAATGACCTATCTCGATCGCGTATTGCGAGAGGTGGAGCGGATGTATCCCCCAGTGGGTGGCGGCTTTCGGGGTGTAGTTGAAGAATTTGAATTCAACGGTTATCGCGTGCCGAAGGGGTGGCAAGTGCTGTATCGAATTCCCGAAGCTCATTTCGACGAGGCGGTATATCCCAATCCCACTAGCTTCGATCCCGACAGGTTTGCACCAGAACGCTATGAATACAAGCCGTCGGACTATACTTTTGCCACTTATGGCGGTGGCTCGCGGATCTGCATCGGCATGGCTTTTGCCCAGATGGAGCTGAAGATAATTGCGGCTAAGTTGCTCCGCGATTACAGTTGGGAACTATTACCCGACCAAAATCTTACTCTCGATCCGATTCCCACCCTCCATCCCCGCGACGGTTTAAAAGTTAAATTTCAGAAATTAGCCAGATGAATATCTACTCGATCTTTCAGCAAACCGATCGACTCCGTATTAGCGACGGCGCGATCGTGCCAATCCTCAGCGGTTGCGACGCGGCGCGACACTTACTAATCATCGTCTGCCCGCAACTGGGCGATTTTGATAGTCTCGAATATGCTTGGTGGCTGCAACGGGAACGGGCACAACTGGCAGCACAGGGGTGTGATGTGCGGATGATAGGCATCGGCGATCGCGCGGCTGGCTTGAAATTCTGTGAGTTTACCGGCTTTCCCACCGGATCGTTATTTATCGATCGCGAGGCGAAATTACATACCCAGCTCGATCTGTATCCAGGTCTGTCAATCTCTCAAAATGCCTGGGTAAATCTCATGTTGATGTGTGCAGGCATCGGCAGTCCTGGGACGCTGCGGGAAGTTTTGCGGGGATATACGGGCGATCGATCTGCGCCCCAATTGATTGCTGCCGATGAGACTGTTGCGGCAAAACCATTACCACCGATTCGGGGATCTTTTTTCGATGTAGCTGGCGGTAGTGGTTTTCAGCGACCGTTTGAATTAGCGACGTTGAGACTGCGAAATATGGCTGAGGTGCTAGGCAATTGGTCTACTTACGTTCCCGATCCGAGTTATCTGACGCAACGAGGTGGCACTTTTTTATTCGCTCCAGATCGAGCCTTAGTATACGCACATCGCGATCGCGGAATCCTGGGTTTTGCAGCGAATATGAGCCAACCATTAGCATTTTTAGCTAAATATCGTGCCGATAAGTAGCGATCGACACACGGGACACACAAGCATAGGTAGAAAAAGACTACAATTTAACTGACGAGCCTGAGGTTGTGTCCAGAAGCGATCGCTACGCGAGATCGACCAATTTTGCATAAAGATCCAGAACACACCCAATCGATAATGTAGCAATTACAATTCAAAGCACACTGTGGCTTGTTGTTTGAGTCACTACAATTTATACGAGGTATCGATCGTGCGTTTTCTCTACTCTGGTATTGGTTTCAACTTAGCACTGCTCGGACTTAGTGCTACCAATTTGACGGCGATCGCCTCTCCTGCGACATTACCACAGCGAGTGCCTCAGCAACTGGCACTGCTCCAAGATAGTGGTTCTAACCGCGAGCTGACCGTCATCAAGGGGAATGGGGTCGAATTTACCGTCCCCGCAGGCTTCAAAGGTGGCAAACCGTCTAGTGAAGAGACGAAAGCGATTATTTCCGCTGCGACTAAATTAAGTCCTTCGATGGCATCATTTGCCAAGCTGGTAGATAACGATCCGGCATTCATTAGAGCGATGGCTTTTAATACCACCACGCCGGAGCGTCCGGAGATAGTCCTGATCACTCGCTTGCCGATTCCCGCCACGACGCCGATGTCCGAGCTAGAAGAAATGATGGCCAAAGTTTTGCCCTCCATGCTGCCTGAGTCATTCAAGCTCGTCGAACATAAGCTAGACAAAATAGGTGCGCGCGAAATCGTGCGGTTGACAGTCACTGCCAATGTGCAAGGTGCCAACTTTAAAGAATCGATCGGTTTATTCCGCGAAGGTAATGAAGTCTTTCAAGTTACCTATGTCTATGACGGCGCGAGCCAACGGCAAGCACAACCCACATTCGAG
>NZ_JANPGM010000058.1:0-1773 GCF_031423935.1 Chamaesiphon sp. VAR_69_metabat_338 | reverse complement strand
AGGAGCATCTGTCCCTCGCGTCCCAGTTGGCGATCGCTATCCCGATCCATTGGTTGAATTGTCGAAACCTTGATGGTCGATCGGTATTGACCGACGATCTGATAGGCTCGTTCGACTACTTCAGCGTCTTTAGTCCGTAGTAGCAGCGTCCAGTGGTGAATCGAGATTAAGCGGTGTAGATTTGCCCAATGTCCCTCGCCAGATACTACTGGGACATTGGGGATGCGATCGCCTGCCTGTAGTGACCCACTAGCCTTTTGCTGGTGGGATAATGGGCTATGGCGGTACTCCATGCCCAGATCGCTGAGAGTGAACTCCATCAAGCGTTTCACTGGCTTGAGCGACAATCCGAACGGCATGAACGTTTCCATCAGTCGGAGCTTAGTAGCAGATGGCGGCTGCTCGACGATGTTCATCCGGTTGGCATCGACGATCGTCTGTGCGTTGGCGCGTTGCTCGATCGTATAAGTATCCAACAGACAGGATTTGGCCTCACCACGCTCGACTGCGGCTAATTTCCAGCCGAGGTTAAATGCACCTCGGAGTCCAGTATTCATCCCGTGTCCGCCAATTGGTGCCCACGAATGCGCCGCATCCCCCAATAGCAGCACGCGACCTTTATTGAGGGTTGCCGCAATCCGATTCTGAAAGCGGGCGCGACTGAGCCAAACAGGGTCGGATAGCTCTAGCTCCAATTCAGGAACACAGGCAGCCGCCGCCGTTAAGTCGCGCATTTCTGCCAAGGTGGGCGGCGTTTTGCGCTCTGGGTTGGGGTCAGTAGTAAATGTAAAGAAGCGGTAAGTGTCTCCGGGCACGGGAATACTCATGATCGATACATTCTCGGCCAGAAAGAAATAGCCCTGAGAAGTGGATTTGGGAAACTGCCAAGTTGGTTTGGCGTTGACCTGAACTGCTTGTAAGTTCACCGCAGGCTCTCCTTCAAACGGAATCTGCGCGGCTTCTCGGATCGGACTCCGACTTCCTTCGCAGCCTACTAGCCATTGAGTCTCGATCGTTTCCTCCTTACCATTGGCAGCCCGCACCGTGACTTGTGCCCCATCGTCATGGGTGCTAACCTCAATTGCTTCGGTTTCCCATTCAACTTCAACTCCCAAATCGGATAATGACTCAGCTAAGAAGCGTTCGGTATCGTGTTGTTCGATCGTCATCGGGAATGGGTAGTCACTCTTGATGTGACCGAACTCGAACCCGCTTAATTGCTTACCCTTGGCGTAGACATCAAAGTTGTGCATTTTATGCGATCGAGCCATGAACTTGTCGATTACGCCTAGCCCAGCCAGAGCTTCTTGGGCGCGCGACCAGATGACACAGGCTCTTACTTGGCGTTTGGTTTCAGCGGCTCGATCGATAATCCGCACGGACAGTGAAAGTAACGTTAATTCGATCGCCAGCATCAATCCAGTAGGGCCAGCACCGACAATTAACACTTGAGATTGAGATGAATTAGACATGAGTTAGTGAATAGTGAATAGTGAATAGTGAAATTTTTAGATGAGAACAGTATTGAATCAGATCGATCTTTTACTTTCGCAATAGGTCTATTATTTATGTTTGTAAATTTAGGAGCGACCCTAAGAGGATGTTTGAAAAGTTTAATTGCTTCGTTTCTAGATCTAAATCCCCCTAAGTCCCCCTTAAAAAGGGGGACTTAGGGGGATTTAGATCTAGAAACGAAGCAATTAAACTTTTCAAACATCCTCTTAGGGTCGCTCCTAAATTTACAAACATAAATAATAGACCTATTGCGAAAGT
>NZ_JANPGM010000057.1:0-6468 GCF_031423935.1 Chamaesiphon sp. VAR_69_metabat_338 | reverse complement strand
CTCGCCGATACGGGTTTAGTCGTACCTGCCAATTGTCCGTCAATCTTGGCCGAATCAATCGTCAAACTTTTGAGCTTAACCTCTCAGCAACGGGTGCAGATGGGCGAATTAGCTAGAGCGCGGGCGATCGAACTATTCACTCAACAGCAATGCGTAGAAAACTATCTCGATACTTATCTCCAGTTAATTCGTCAGGCGCGAATTTCTAAGCTGAAACTGGCTGGTAAACTATGACTAATCATGCCCTGGAAAATTTAATTAATTCGATTTACACCAACTATCCAAACGTCTGCGATCCTTGGGAAATAGTTGCGATCGTCGAAGCTTTAGGCTATACAGACAAGGCGATCGAGGCAGAGTTTGGCTGTCCTAATGCTTTGATTTTAGGGCAATTTATTTATGCTCAACGCGATCGATTCACTTTCGTAGAATCAGATCGTAATGTTACTAAAGTATCACCTAAATTAAGCGATGAAATAGATATATTTATCACTCAATTTTCTCACAGCTTTATTTACACTGTCCCCTTTATCCTGCTCTTAATTCTCAATTATCTCCCGATCGATAAAAGCATCGACTTTCTACCACCAGAACTCAATTCTCTATTTGGGTTTGTGACGATGGCTAGCCTAATTACTAGCAGTGGTTTCGTTCAAATGATTAGCCGGCGCGGTTTATTTTATATGGGATTAAAAGATCCCATTCAAGCAAACCGCATCTGTACGCCAATTTTGTTGATGGGGATCTTGACAACGCTATTACTTAGCTCGATCGGGATGATTTTTGGATTTTATCTGGGGATTGCTACTGATAAATACATCATTATTGCCGGAGTATATTATGTCGTGCTGAGTACGATCTGGATGTTATTTGCGATCGTCGGTCTTCAGTATCGATTTGCCGCACCCAGTATCTTAATCGGCATTACCTGCTGCTTTTTTATTTTTAGAGTCTTTCTCAAATTGAGTGCGCTAGAAGCACAGGTAACGACGATCTCGATCGCTTTTATTTTACTTGCAATCCTCTCAGTATCAAATCAAATTAAGTATCGTGCAGTTAAACCTAAATTTGGTAAATTACCGGCACTACCACAGTTAAGTATCTTAATCTATTTATTAATTCCATATTTCGGATATGGCATCGTCTATTTTGGCTTTATCTTTGCCGATCGATTAGTAGCTAATATTACGACAGTGGGTCATTTCATGCTGATTCCAGGTAATAACTTGGAGTATCAGGACAGTATGGATCTAGCATTACTCGATCTGCTACTGATCGTGCCCTTAGTTGAGTACTTCAGTTACAAACTAATTATTTATTGGTACGATCGAGCCAAAAATATGACCTTGGTCGAAATCGAGAGTTTACCCTGGCAGATTCAAAAAAAATATTGGTCGTTATTAAGTCGAATTCTCTTGTATTTTGGGCTGCTAATGGCACTGACAATTCTGTTGTTGTCAATTTTACATCGCAGTGTCATTGAAAATATTTTGACAGTGGTTGCTTGTATCGGCTATCTATTATTTGCGATCGGTCTATTTAATACAGTAATTTTACTCAGTCTCAACCGCTTAAATGAAGTGTTGGGAATTTTAGCAACTGCGATGTGCGTAGATTTTATTAGCGGTTATTTAATAAGTAGTTTATTTGGCGTTTATTTAGCTGCACTTGGTTTGATTTTGGGAGCGATCTTGTTTGCCGTTACTTCTAGCAAGAAAATCCTCAAGGCGATCGATCGGGCTGATTACTGTTATTTTTATAGTGGATATTGAGTTAATTGATAGTTGATAATTGATAGTTGATAGCGGAAAGTAACTAGTCTAAAACCTAAAGCCTGTCTTGAAAAGGTGCTTCACTTGCGGCTCACCTTTGGACGGGTTCCCCGTCAAAAAAGGTGAGACAGCGGAGTTGAGTCGGATGGGTTCCCCATCCGTAACCCATACCCAAGCAGGGGAAACCCCAAGACCGCACTTTTCGCTAAAGCCTAAAACCTAACTCCCTGCTTTTGATTCTCGTTCGCGTTGTTTGAGGAGATCTACACCCCAAGAAGTGCCGAGTCTGGTGGCTCCAGCGATAATTAATTCGACTGCAAGATCGTGAGTACGAATGCCACCAGCGGCTTTGATGCCGATTTGGTCTTTGGTAAGCTCCTTGAGTAGGCGCACATCGGCTACCGTTGCCGCACCACACCAACCCGTGCCAGTTTTGAGCATTCGCGCTCCTGCTTCCATACAAATTTGAGCGGCAATTTGTTGCTCTGGCGGCGTGAGCAGGGACATTTCCAAAATTGCTTTGACTCCTTGTCCCGTCGCTTCGCAGATTTCGGCAATTTCGCGATGGACATCATCAATTTTTCCCGCTTTCAGCCAGCCGATATTGATAACTACATCCAACTCTTGGGCACCATTTTCGACCGCCTCTTGAGCCTCATACAGCTTGCTAGCTGTCGTAGTTGCGCCGGTGGGAAACCCAATTACAGTACAAATCTGGGGGCGTTTTTGGTGCAAAAGTGCGGTAACTTGCCGCACGTAGCAAGGATTGACACATACCGCCGCAAATCCAAACCTGTCGGCTTCTTCGCACCACTGTTCGACCATCGCAGGGGTAGCAGCACCGAGTAAGGAATGATCGATATATGGTGCAATGTCAATATGAGTGGATTGTTCGGCGTTCATAGCTGTTTTTAGCAAGATAGGGCACTCCTACAATTTATCCGTAGGGGTGCCCCTTCTTGACGTTTTTTTTATTCGGGGGGAACCCTAGACATAAAAAACGCCGCTTGTGAGTACCCTCAGAATCGCTGCTGCTAGTCTTTATGGACTGGGAGTAGGTTGGGTTGAAGAACAAAACCCAACCTACTCACTAATCTATTTCATGTCATAGCCAAATAAATTGGCATTGACTTCATTGAGATTGATATCGGCTAAACCATACTCTTTCCAACGCCTGTCTACCATCGCCGCAATTGCCGGATCGGATTCTAGCTGTGCGCCCCATTCCGCCTCGGTTTCGGGATACACTTTGGTAGTCGCGTCGATGCCCATCCGACTCCCTAAACCAACTTTAGGCGTGGCGAAGTCGAGTTTATCAAAAGGGGTATCGGGGATGATAAAGACATCGCGTTGGGGATCGACTTTGGAACTAACCGCCCAGACGACTTGGCGCGGATCGCGGATGTTGATATCTTTATCGACAACGATCACAAATTTGGTATAGGTAAATTGTGGTAATGCACTCCAGAAGGCAAGTGCGGCACGTCTGGCTTGTCCGGGATAGGCTTTATCGATCGCAATAATTGCCGCTTTGTAACTCAGTGCCTCCATCGGCAAAAAGAAATCGACAATTTCCGGTACCTGTTGGCGCAGAATTGGCGTGTAAATCCGGTTGAGTGCGATCGCCATCATCGCTTCTTCCTTGGGCGGACGTCCGCTGAAGGTAGTTAAATAAATCGGATTTTTGCGGTGAGTCATGCAATTGAATCGAATCAACGGGCATGATTTGGATTGATTGTAGTAGCCCATGTGGTCGCCAAAAGGGCCATCGACCATTTCTTCGCCCGGTGTAATCGTCCCTTCGAGTACAAATTCTGAGTCGGCGGGTACTTCTAGATCTACTGTTTTACATTTGGCTAATTTGATACCACTCCCGCCATATATTCCGGCAAATAACCACTCGGATAGATCGATCGGAATTGGTGTCGCTGCGGCCATAATGACCAAGGGATGTACGCCTAGGGCGATCGCGATTTCTAGTTTTTTCCCCCGTTCGGCAGCCTTGCGCAGATGACGCGCACCACCACGGATCGATAACCACTGGACGGTCATCGTGTTTTTGGATTGCAACTGGAGTCGGTAGACTCCAATATTGGGTGTGCCAGTTTCACAATCTTTAGTAATTACCAGCCCCAATGTGACAATCTTACCCGCATCGCCACTGTAAGGGCGAATTAATGGCAGATTATTGAGATCTAAGTCATCACCCTCAACTACGATCTGCTGGCAGGGCGGAAAGTAATCGCGGCTCGGTTTGGCTTTGAGGACATCGAACAATACTTTCCCAAACTCGACAGCTTGAGCGACTTTTTTGGGGGGTTTCGGCTGCTGGAGCATCGCCAATTTCTTACCCAGATCCTCAAGTTCCTGGGGCTGCTCCATATTCATTGCCCAGCAAATCCGCTCGACAGTACCCATGATATTCACGGCTACCGGATATTTAGCACCTTTGACATTTTCAAACAGCAACCCTGGCCCACCACATTGGAGCATCCGGTTAGAGATTTCCGCAATCTCCAAATCGGAATCTACCAGGGTCTTAATCCGGCGCAGTTGGCCTCGTTTTTCGAGTACCTGTAAAAATTCTCTGAAGTCCCCCGCCATGCGATCGCGCCCAATGTAAAGTTATGTCTCTATTGTAAGGGGATAGGGAATAGAGAGTAGGGGATAGGGCAAAGATGAAGGGAAGCATAGGATTTATGGACAGTGCGGGGAACGAAAAGACGTTTGCGTCCATATTGACGACTATCCCCTATTCCCTATCCTCTATCCCCTAATTTAATTCCCCTTCTGCATCCGAAAGCTGTAGAAAGCATAAATATCAAAGAGTGCGCCGACAAATCCGCACACTAGCCCGATCGTTAACATCCCTTGAAACGCGCTGCCGCCACCAAAGGTATCGAGAAAGGCCAGCAACATATTAGTCGGAATTTGACCGATCGTGCCGAAACCAGGAATGCATGTCAGTAACCAAGTGCTAGCCAACGACCCCGATACAAGAAGCATGGGAGCGAAAAAACTCAATAGCACAGCCAGGAATAGAGAACGTAGGAAGTTTGATGACACGATCGGAAAACCTCACCCGCCTGATGGCTGAAAGAACTGTCTCTTGGCAAAGTGGCTTGACTGGGTGCATGCCCCAGACCACACTTTTTCGTAGTGATAGATCTACCACATCCACATATCATAAATTAGTAATTTGACCAGAGCTTCAATCTGTGAGAAATCTTAAAATATCATTAAACTTTTTGATAATTGCTGGCAAATCTACATAAATTCTCAGAACTCTTGCCAAATCTAGGTTAGAGCCAGTCGAGCGATGTTTCCAGCTCGGCATCTACCCCCCGCTGCTAGATGACGTAATCGCCCACAGACGTCTACAATTAAGGAATTATCGCGAATAACTCGTCCGAGTCCGCCGGAGAGCGATCCGCACCATTCTCATAAAGTTTTACAAAGAGTGGGGTAATCTGGAGAGATATTGATAACACACTTCATTTAAGCAACTACCTTGACGATCGTAGGTAACTACCAGACTCGTACATCCAAAGCTATGGGGAACCACCAGCACACAGCACAGAATACTACGCTCTTGCGGCAAATCTTTGGCAGCATTCAGGCTGATAGTTGCCCCAAACATTACAATTTCCACATGCATACCAATTGCTCTGATGGGAAGCTGCAGCCTGAAGATCTGATGGCTCAGGCTGTAGAAATTGGTCTTCAAGGGATCGCAATTACCGATCATCATTGTGTGAAGGGTTATTATCGTGCCGCTAAATGGCTTGAAACTCAAGCCTTGGCGGAGCCTATTTGTGTTGGCGATAGCCTGCCGTTAGGCACAGGCAAACGCTCCGCGAACGGAACGAGAATTGATTCGCTCCAATTATGGACGGGAATTGAAATTACCGCATACTTGCCGCCTGTTGACGTCCATATCCTGGGCTACGGTTTCGACCCCCTCGAACCAAGCTTAGCTCCCTACCTGACGGGTAGAGAGCCTCGGGGTGCCGATGCTCGTGCCGAACGAGCGATTGCCGCGCTCCATGCTGCTGGAGCGATCGTCGTGTTAGCACATCCCGCCCGCTACAGACGATCGCCAGAAGAATTGATTCCGACAGCAGTTTCATTAGGCATTGATGGGGTCGAAACTTATTATGCTTATAACAACCCCAGTCCTTGGATTCCGAGCTTCGAGCAGACCGAAACTGTCAAACGCTTGGGCAATAGCTACAATTTGCTGCACACCTGTGGGACTGATACCCATGGGTTGAATTTACTGCAACGTTTATAGCAATATATTAGTGCTTTATTTGACAAATGCTGATACGGATACTGAGCTAGTCAAATCCAGAAACTAGTGACATTCAGAGTTGCATCGAAAATGCTTATAATGATTACCAGTAAAAGATCGTGGTATGTAGCTAGCTAATACTAGGTATAATCGCTAATTGCCAATCTGAGAGTAGTTGTCTATGATAGTTGATTAGGGATATTATACCTCTACTGAATTAGATGTCTTTAAATTCGATTAAGCCTCTCAACGGTCAAGCTTCAAGTATGGATACAAGTTCTATACGTGGACTGCTCGAAATGACACAGCCGACAACTCCAGATGTCGAACATCCAGAATTGAGACTAGATAACGAAGGTGGTAATTCGATCGCGATGTCAGCGACGATCGCCTCATCGGTCA
>NZ_JANPGM010000056.1:0-3372 GCF_031423935.1 Chamaesiphon sp. VAR_69_metabat_338 | reverse complement strand
TGCCGCCGATTTCGACGATGTCGGCTTGAGGCAGGCGATCGATACGACTCATAGATCGAGTTTTCTTGAGGATTTCGATCTCCAGTCATTGGTATTTTCTAGATACTAAATGATGAAATCGCCAGAAAAACATCACGGCAGAAATTGCAATGCCGATCGATTGTCCCAGCCACAAACCGTTGCCGCCCAAAGCGGTATGAAATCCCAACCAATAACCGCTAGTTAAACCAACACCCCAAAATGCCAAGAAACTCAAAAACATCGGAATGCGGGTATCTTGTAAACCATAAAGAGCACCCATAATAATTTTTTGGGGGCCATCTAAAATTTGAGAAATTGCCGCAATGGTCATCATCCCTGTGGCTAAAGGCACGACATTGCGATTGCGCGGATCGCTAAGATCGATAAAAATACTGATAATTTGGTGGGGGAATAACAGCAGGATGGCGGCCATTAATAGCATAAACATTAAGCCGGTCGCCGCACCCACATACCCAGCCCGAACGGCTCCTGCTGGATTATTCTGGCCGATTTCTTGGCCGACGCGAATGGTGGCGGCGTAAGACATCGCCAACGGTACCATGAAAGTAATGGCGATCGTTTGGAGAACGACTTGATGCGCTGCTAGAACTTCAGTACCTAGCAAGCCCATTAGATAAGTGACGATCGCGAACAGTCCGATTTCTAAAGCAGTGGCAATCCCGATCGGAACGCCGACACGAATTAACGATTTCAATACGTGCCGATCGATGCGATAAATACTCTGAAAAAACCGATAAGTTTTGAGTTCCTTCTGGGTCAACATGTAGACAACTAATGCCAAAAACATCGCCCATATTGCTATGATACTAGCCACTGCTAAACCGGCAATTCCCAACTGGGGAAACCCAAATTTACCGAAGCCTAAAACATAGTCGCCGACGACATTAATTATCGTCCCCCCGATCGCGATCGCTACAATGATGCGCGTGTGCGACATCGCCGCCACGACACTCCGCAGCAGCGCAAACCCCAAGGCGGGCAAAAAGCCCCACACCATAATATCGAGATAAGTATTCCCCAAAACGACCGTCGTTTCCGCTTGCCCCAACTGCCGCATCAGGATGTCAAAATTGGCAATACAAAAGGCGATCGGGATTGTTAAACCGATCGCCAGCGCGCAGCCTTGCTGAACGACGCGTTCGACTTGCTGTTTGTCGCCCGCACCATAGGCGGTAGCCACGATCGGACTCACACCCATCAGGACGCCCGATGAGGTATAGAGAAACACGCTAAAGGTCAGGGCTGCCAATCCACCCGCCGCGAGGGTTTCTAGGCCGATCCTGCCCATCATCAGCGTATCGACAAAGCCGATCGCCGCTTGGGATAGTTGGATGCCAGCGAGGGGCATCGCGAGGGTGAGGAATGCTTTTACCTCTTGGTAAAGAGGCGATTGTTTTACCAAGAGGGTGCGCCAACGAGTCAATATCGATCTACTTTCGGTCATTTGCTCCAAAATATGGTGATGGCAAGTTACGGCTCAACCGCCAATTAGCATTCCCAGAGCGAACCCGTCGCGAGTAACGACACATCGGCAGAAGTTGCGGCTTACTCCTTTACCATACCCGATCGCCTCGATCGACGGGAGCGATCGTTATTTCAGTCCGCCATGTTGCGAGAGAATTTGTTCGACTTTGGCTTCTTCAATTTTGGAAGTTAATTTAGTAGATTCGTACAGATCTCTTTGCGTTTTGGCTAAGGTAAAAGTCGAAGCGATCGAAAAGCCCAATCCCATCCCCACAAAACCTTTGACCCACAAATCTACCGGTAGATAAATCACGCCAGTAGTAGTCATACCAACGGACAGGACAAAGGATGCCCAAGTTTGAAAAATCCACGCGTTACTATCTTTTTGAGTGCCAATTTGTTGCATCTGATTTGCTCCCGTTTTAGTTAGTTTGAAAATGATTTGTTGCTGTCGATGTCTCAATCCTAAACTGTCTAAATCTCGATCGAGCTGGGCAATGGACAGTTTTTTAACTGGCTCGATGCTTTGAAAGAGCTTGCTTGTGGTGAAATAGTTTATTTGCTTGGAGAGGGGGGAGCGGGGAGCGAAAAGTGCGGTCTTGGGGTTGCCCCTGCTTGGGTATGGGTCACGGATGGGTTCCCCATCCGACCCAACTCCGCTGTCTTGTCTTGACGCACACAACTGGGAGGAAACCTCCCAGTCGATGCGTCGCTGTCTTGTCTCGCATAATCCGGGAGGGAACCTCCCGGCTGCGAGCCGCTGGCTCACCATTTTTGTCGGGGAACCCGTCCAAAGGTGAGCCGCAAGTTGAGCACCTTTTTAAGACAGCGGGGAGCGGGGAAAGATTGTACTTTGTGGTTTAACATAAAGATCGCTCTGTCCCTCCAGCATCGATCCATGACTAATTCATCGCCCAATACACCAAAGGTTTCGATCGGGACGCCATTAGTACCGCCAGATGGGTGGATGGAAATCGGCTCGATCGTCGGTGCACAGGGAATCAAAGGCGAGGTGAAGGTGTATCCCAATTCGGACTTTCCCGAACGCTTCGAGCGCGCAGGGGAACGGTGGTTGTGGGGTACTCACGATCTCCAGCCGCGATCGATTCAACTCAAAAAAGGCTATGAAATCCCGGGCAAAGGCTTGTATGTGGTGCAACTAGAGGGAATAACCGATCGATCGCAAGCCGAAAATCTGCGGGGACAGATGTTATTACTCCCGACGAACGATCGACCGAGACTCGCACCAGGAGAGTATCACAGTCAAGATCTGATTGGTTTGCCCGTCTTTCACCAAGCGACTGGACAAGCAATTGGCAAGGTGGTCGATATTTTTACCGCCGGACATGAGATTTTGGTAGTAGACGGCTCGGCTGGTGACGATGGCACAGCCGAAGCGATGATTCCCTTTGTCAAAGAAATCGTCCCAGTTGTCGATCTCGCCAATCGACGAATCGAAATCCTTCCACCACCAGGACTACTAGAACTATATTTACCCAAGTTCGAGTTGATGGGGAAATAAATAAGTAGGTAAGCAGAATTAAATAAGATGCCAGCATCTAACTCTCCCCCAGCATCTGTCTCGACCAAAAAGAGGCATGTCACCAGACGGAAATCTCAGCGTGTGTCCTGGTAGCTTTCTCAATAATGCTGTTCATTGTTACCTGCTCTTCATCTTGACAACTTATGCCCCGTAGCAAATAAGTCACTCTTGCTTCCGCCGGGGGGTCTGGGGGTTCCCACCCCCAGACCCCCCGGCGGAAGCGGAGGAGATAAGAGACAGGAGACAAGAGACAGGAGACAGGAGATTAAGAGGTAACGATAAGATCGATCTCGCCCGATCTTACGTTGTGGACTATCCAGACT
>NZ_JANPGM010000055.1:0-7693 GCF_031423935.1 Chamaesiphon sp. VAR_69_metabat_338 | reverse complement strand
TTAATTGCCGCAATTAATGCAATTTCTGAGGATTTTGCTTGTATTTTGGCGGTGACACACATGCCGCAGTTTCGGGAGGCTTTTCAAACTAGAATTGAAGTGCGGAAGACAAATAGTGGTTCGCAGCTTCAGGTGATTACTTAAGCTAAATCGACGGTACAGTAAAGTGAAACTTACTGCCACTATCCTTGCCCGTAGACTCCGCCCAAATTTCGCCACCCCAACTGGTGACGATTTGCCGACAGATTGCCAACCCCAATCCCGTACCGCCAGCAGTACGCCGGAGCGAACCTTCAGCTTGATAAAAGCGTTCAAAAATCATTTGGAGCAGTTCGGGTGCAATGCCGCGTCCGGTATCGGCGACAATCACTTCCAACATCGTCTTCCGTTTGTGGGCTTCGATACTAATTCGATCTTTACCAGTCGTAAATTTGCAGGCATTATCCAAGAGCTTCGTGAGGACTTCGACCAACCATTCCCCATCCGCCCGGACGAAGGGCAGATCTGCCGGAATATTCACCACAATTTTGGGTAGATCGCCATTGTAGCGACGGGTATTCAGGCCGCTCAAGGCCAGATCGATACATTCTTCGAGGGACAGTGGCTCGGGATGCCATTGAATCCGACCGCTTTCGAGCTGGGAGAGGGTCAGAAAATCTTGCACGAGCTTGCGCATCCGCTCGGCATCCCCCAAGGCGGTATTGAGCATCACTTGACGCAGTTCGGGAGACATATCTGGCTCGGTGGCTAGACTCTCCAGGCAGACTTGGATCGTCGATAGGGGTGTGCGCAGTTCGTGTCCGGTAATGGCGACGAGATTGGCACGAGTGCGATCGAGGGCTTCGAGCTGTTGATTGAGATATTCTAAATTGGTATAGGATTCGGCTTGAATGAGGGTACTGCCGATTTGGGTCGCGATCGCTTCGACCAAATTAATCGTATCGTCCGACCACGGCAATGGCGACGAGCAGTGTTGATGTAATTCGATCGCACCGAGCAGCCGATCTTGATGCAACACGGGGACGATCGACCAATCGGTAATGCCGAGTCTAGTCAAGGTGCGCTGCCAGGTTTTGGAGATCGTCACTTCCGCCAATGAGGTGGATTCGTGGGTGGCGACGACCGCTTTGAAGATCGGATTGTCAGTAAGATTCCAACTTTTGCCGACGAGGGAATTAACACTGGGATCGGCGACATATTCATGAGCGATCGTGACGGCGCGTTCGTCCTTGCTGTATTGATAGATCAAACACCGACTGACACCAGTAGCTTTACCGATTTCTTGTCCGGCTACTTGGAGAATATCTGCTGAATTGAGGGAGCGGCGAATTGCGCCGGTAATCGTGTTGACTAATCGTTCCCGTTCTTCTTTTTCTTCGATCGATCGATAGGCTTTGAGTAATTTATATTGCCGTGCTTGCAAATATGTCACCAGTCGCTGCACGAAGGCGTCGGCACTGGCCGAATGGTCTTGGGGAATAGTCGGGACGGCAACGAGGTATTCTTGCTTGGCCTGAGCGATTTTAGCGGCCAAATCGGGACGATAGCCCTTAATCCGATCGAGTAAGATATGCGCTGCGGCGATCGTCACCTGGCGATCGAAAGCCCAGATTCCCTCAAACCGCCGCGATGCATCAATTTCGGGCAGAACGGGGATATCCGATGGCGGCACGAATTTTTCGCGACAGATCAAACAGGCGGAAGATTGGGCACCGATCGCGATGAGATGCCATTCGGACGTCAGCGCGTCGGTTTGACCGAAAGGAATGAGTTCGTATTCTGAGGTCAGATCGCTAAATTCCGTCTCTGGGGCGGCGAGGACGTAAACTTGGTCGCTGATTTCTCCCAACCGTCGATAGCGATGCGCTTCCTGCCGATAAAACTTTTCTTGCTGAAAACTGGCGATGAGTAATGGTCGATCTGTTCCAGCCAATACCCGATCTTCCATTGCGTGGGATAGAGCCGTCAGCGAAGATTTAAAGTACAAGTGCGATCTCAGTTGCGGCATTTGCTGCAATAAATCGCTCAAAACAGATCGTTGTTGGCATCGCCCTTCCTGTGGAAAATCGCTCACTATGATCCTTCTCCTAGAGCTGCGGCAGTGTGTGGACAGCGATCTTCACTGTCAAGTATGCCGATCGAGATCGGGACAATGGGATCTTCTTAATGTTATCGATTCCTATATTACAGAAAAACCCGACCGGATAGTTACGGAATCGGCTGTTTGCGGCAATAGCTTTACTATTATTTACCACGATCGTTACCGCAACTCGATCGGATCGGCTTGCCAGGGATCGCTCCGCACGATCTTTTACACTCGTGCTGCTGTTGCTTGAGGCTTGCCAGCTAGAGGGAAAATTAAAATCCCCTTAACCTGGAATTAGCAACCAATGCTGGCAGAAGATTTAGATCCCTGTTTCACAATAAGTATGAACTGGCATTCCCTGTCGATCGCTGCATCGATCGTCCATGCTAGCCATTTGGCATGAAATTTATGTCCACTGCCTCAATCTTGCTAATTAAAATCCAAATCAGGGAATTCTAAGCTTAGACTTTAGCATCTTGGCTAGATTGGAACTACTATATCGATTTAGTAGTCGGATTTATTCGACACCAGATCTTGATGTTAGATATTACCAGCGCGATCGAGCGATGCTACCAATCTGTCACAGATACGATTCCAACTACTTAACTCGATCGCACCTGCGACTGCTAGGTATTGACGTTTGACCACTTGCAGCTTAACTTTGAACCCATAAAGGCCAAAATCATGGTACTTTACCAAAGAGTCCCATAATGTTAATTTTTCGCAGCAAACAGAAACAATATGATATGTAAATTCATCTTAGAGCAAGTGCCAGCCAGCTTTGGCTACACCTTTAAGTGACGGAGTATCGATACTGAGTGTTATCGAGATCGAGCATCGACTCTCGAAACCAATCGGGACTGTTTGGATCTAATTTTGGCCGCGATCGACAAAAGATTGTTGCCCGAACCAAATCGTTGCTGCCGTCACTGCTGCGCAGCCGTTCAAAGCGTGAGTGCGCAAATCTATTGTTTAAGGATGGAATATAGTGAAGTGAGATTTCAATTTTTACTCTTTAGTGTTTGTAGTTTCTGTCTGCTAGCTGTCCCCGCTGATGCCGGTCAATTGGCATCGTGGAAATTTGATGCGGGTAGAAATAGATTGGATTTTAAGACTGATGCTGGCGTGCAGCCCAAAGCAGTCATGCTATTCAATCCCACGCGATTGGTGATCGATCTGCCCGGAATTAGTTTTCCCAAGTCTACAATTACCCAAAAATTAACGGGTAACTTTCGATCGTTGCGTGTCGGTCAATTTGATGGTGGTACGACTAGGCTAGTACTAGAGCTACAACCTGGATACACCCTCAATCCCAAGCGCGTGCAATTTACGGGTGAAAATCCGATCGATTGGTACGTGTCTATTCCAGTGCCCGAACGCGGATCGACGCTGCCCACTCTCGCTCCCCGACCGAACTCGCCCCGATAGTCCCCCTCATAGGAGTAAGTATTGTGAGATACAACTGGTTATTACCCAGTATTTTTAGTTTCGTAACGGTATCATTGCCGGCAACAGCATCCGAAATCGTGTCATGGCAATATAATGCGACCGAAAATCGGATTGACTTTAGCACTAATTCGGCAGTGAAGCCTGAAGCCCAAATGCTGGCTAACCCCAGTAGATTGATCGTCGATCTGCCAGATACCAGACTCAATCAGCCGACATCCTCCCAATTACTCAGCAATGGCATCAAATCCCTCCGAGTCGGTCAAGTCGATCCCGAGCGCACGCGGATGGTGTTAGAACTCGATCCTGGCTATAGCATCGACCCGCAACAAGTGCTGATTCAGGCCAGTACCAGCAAGCAGTGGTCGGTGCAACTGCCCACCCCCCAACCGCTCAAATCTTTTTCGCGCGGCGCACCAGTCGGTTCAGTTGCCGTTTTTAATGAAAATGGTCAAGTCGTCGTCGCCCAAGTGCCGCGACCGAGAACGGTCATCAACACGACCTCATCCCTATCTGCTGTCAACTATATCGCCCTCGATCCGACCCGCACGGGAATTTTGGTACAGGCCGATCGCCAAAGTAGGACTCAGCTCAAGTATACGACCGTCTGGGATAACCCGACCAACAGCTATCGGATTACCATTCCCAATGCAAAATTAGCCCCTGGATATCAAGTTCCAGCCGATTCCCAACGCTATTTGACCATTACCACCCAAGGCGACGATATCTCGGTTGTCGTGCGGCGTGCTGATGGGATCAAAGTCGATATCGTGCGTCAATACCTCGATAGCCGGTGGGTTTACCTCCAGCCGATTGCCGGTAGTAGTCGCATTGCCAGTCGTCCGCCAGAATCAGTGCCGATTACCGTGCCCCGCACGACACCTACCTACCGGCCGACACCCAAGCAAGATACCTCACCCTCAGTACGTCCGAGCAATGGCCGCGTGTTGGTGATGCTCGACCCCGGTCATGGGGGTAAAGATTCGGGGGCCATTGGCTTGGGCGGTTTGCGCGAAGTCGATGTGATTTTACCGATCGCCAAGCGCGTATCGGAGATCTTGGAAAAGCAAAACATTGCTGTCAAAATGACCCGCAATGGCGACTATTTTATCGGTTTAGACGAACGGGTTAGCATGTCTAGAGAAGCGGGCGCGACCTTATTTGTCAGCATTCACGCTAACTCGATCGACAATCGCCCCGACGTCAATGGGTTGGAGCTATATCACTACAATATCGGCCAATCCTTTGCCGAAACCGTACACCGCACGGTCTTAGACTTTGTTAATAAAAATGGTTTTTACCTAAACGATCGCCACGTTCGCTCGGCGCGGTTTCTAGTCTTGCGCAAATCGACCATCCCCGCTATTCTAGTCGAAACTGGTTATTTGACTAGCGAAGCAGAAGTTGCTCGGCTCCGCAATCCTGAGTATCAGCGCGTGATGGCCGAAGCTATTGCCAAAGGAATTGTCCAGTACATCAAGGAGCGTAACTAAGTTTCGAGCGACCGTTTATATTGACTAGATCTTCTTAAACACATGCAAGACCGATGTACTTCCATCCCGCAGCCGTACTCCGCAGACATTGTCAGAATTGGCGTCTTTGATAGTGGTGTGGGGGGATTGACTGTCTTGCAAGAGATCTATCGTCAATTGCCCAATGAATCGGTACTATATTTTGGGGATACAGCGCGAGTTCCTTATGGTAACCGCAGTGCCGCCGAGATTTTACAATTTACGCGCCAAACCTTGGACTGGCTGGTGTCGCAAGGGGTAAAAATGGCGATCGTCGCCTGCAATACCAGTTCTGCCCTGGCACTAGAAACGGTCAGAGCTGAATACGATCTCCCGATTCTCGGGGTGATTTTGCCCGGGGCTAGATCTGCCGCGCTGCACGGACAGCGGATTGGCGTAATTGCCACGCCCGCAACCGTCAACAGCAATGCTTATCTCCATGCGATTCAAGAAGCAAATCCATCTGCCCAAGTCTGGCAAGTCGCTTGTCCGGAATTCGTCCCCTTAATCGAAACTAATCGCATCGACGATCCCCAGACGTTAGCGATTGCTAAAGAGTATCTCCAACCATTACTCGATCGATCGATCGACACCCTCGTCTATGGCTGTACCCATTATCCACACCTCGAACCAGTATTGCGGCAATTTGTGCCGATGAGTGTGCAGTTCATCAATCCAGCGGTGGCTGTAGTGGCGGCAGCAGCCCGAGAACTCAATGTCCTCGGCATTCAAAGTCATCACTCAGCAATCCCTACCCAGTTTGTCGTCAGTGGCAACCCTGCCCAATTTGCCCAGGTGGCAACTCAATGGCTGCCAGCAGCACCCAGCGTCGTCCAAATCTCACTCCCAGCATCGACCGTTACAGTTATCGAGCCGATCGTTATCTCTTCAGCCATCGCTGCCGAACCGATCGATATCGGCTAAAATTCAGTAACATAGATGTATTTCCAGCTTAATTCTCATGCCCGAAAGTCGATCCCTTCTCGGCAATTCCCTATCTAGAGGAAAAATAGCTTAGAATGTATGTAAACTTTCGTAAACTCACCCTCTGAGCCGCTCGATCGATGACCTCAGTGAAATCCGTATTTACTCCTGTTGAAGCTGACTTGCAAGTTTTGACGGAGAATCTCAAAAATCTCGTCGGTGCCCGTCACCCAATTTTATACGCTGCTGCCGAACATTTATTCGGTGCTGGGGGCAAACGGTTGCGTCCGGCAATTGTCTTGCTGATCGCTCGCGCGACCATGCCAGGGGCAGAGATTACCGCCCGCCATCGCCGCCTTGCCGAAATCACCGAAATGATTCACACGGCCAGTCTCGTCCACGATGATGTGGTCGATACCGCCGAAACTCGTAGGGGTGTCCCCACAGTGCATAGCCTCTTCGATAATCGAATTGCCGTGCTTGCTGGAGATTTTCTGTTTGCCCAGTCATCTTGGTACCTAGCGAACTTAGATAACCTCGAAGTAGTGAAGCTGCTCTCTCAGGTAATTATGGACTTGGCTGAAGGCGAGATTCAGCAAGGCTTAAATCAATTTGAAACCGATTTTTCGATCGAAGCTTATTTAGAGAAAAGTTATTACAAAACGGCATCTTTACTCGCCAATAGTGCCAAAGCTGCGGGATTACTCAGCGATGCCTCGACAGCAATATGCGATCGATTGTATCTGTATGGGCGCAATCTAGGACTAGCGTTCCAGATTGTCGATGATATTCTTGACTTTACAGCTTCCGATGAAGTTCTGGGCAAACCTGCCGGTTCGGATTTAGCTAGTGGCAACCTCACGGCACCAACCCTGTATGCGATGCAGGAATATCCGCAACTGGTAGATCTGATTGCTACTGAGTTTGAAGGTGAGGCGGATTTAGAGACCGCGCTGAGCTTGGTACGGGGTAGTAACGGGATTGCTAAATCGCGCGAACTAGCCAAGCATCATGCCCAGCTAGCACTAGGGCAGATCGAGGGATTACCGCCATCAGATTCGCTCCAAGCCCTATCCGATCTCACTGATTACGTCTTGAAGCGGCTATATTAAATGTAGTCGATCGTGAAGATTCGACGCCTGAACTCTCGCGATCTGCAAATTGTGATGACACCAGCGACCCGCTTCTATCCACGGTCGATCGATGAAGACCGTGTTACTACCTATCCCAATCTGAATTGGCAACAGTTCAAGTTGATTCAGGCTGGTTTTACGCAATCTCATGGCATCCGATTATTCTATGCTCATCATACTCTAGAAATTCTGATGCCGGGACGCAGCCATGAGATGTTTAGTCGGCTCATTGGCTTTTTGCTCGGACTCTTTTGTCTAGAAAACCAGATCGAGTTTGAACCGACAGGTTCGATGACTCAGGAGCAGGAGGGAGAAGTTTCAGTACAAGCTGATGAATCCTATTGTTTTGGCGAATCTAAGTCTCTACCCGATCTGGCAATCGAAGTCGTGTTTACCAGTGGCAGTATCAAAAAGTTGCAACGTTATCAAATAATAGGCATACCGGAAGTTTGGTTGTGGGAAGATGGCGTATTTAAGCTTTATCGCCTTCGCGAAGATGGGTATGTCCAGATCGAGCGTAGTGAAATTTCCGAACTTACCAGCCTCGATATCGATCTATTGACCCGTTGCGTTTTAATGGCTCAGACTTCTAG